>CAZACQ010000013.1:0-19629 GCA_964483725.1 uncultured Candidatus Peribacteria bacterium
AGAATATATCAGTTAAATCTATTGTCAAAACAGAAACCAACAAAATTGATGGTAGTAGAAATGACAAAGAATTTTTTAACAATTTTTTTATCATAGTTTAAACTATATTTCTTCAGAAACAAATCTATTAAACTCTTCAGTTATCAAACTAGCTCTACTAACTGTGTCAACTTCCAATCCTTCAAGACTTTTTCATTCAAGATTAGTAGAAACATAATCATGAAAACCTTCTTGACGTCAGCTTACTGCATCAATTTCTACAGTTTTGATTATTCAATCTTCATGATAAATTCTACCAGTAAGAGGGTTTACACCTCCATCAGGATCTTCATAACTTGTATTTATTTCAATAATTTCAACATTTTCATCCATAGAAAGATCATCTTGAGTTTGATCTTGCTCTATAGCTTCTTCATCTACTTCTACAGGCTGTGTACAACCAGCCAAAGCCAAAACTCAGATAAAAGGTATAATTCATAGTTTCTTATTCATTAATTTTTTTGATTAATATATAAATATGCATACACTATAATTATATATTAAAATTTTGCAATAAGAACTATAATCTATGCTATTTGAAATTAGATAAAAAATATATATTATAATTTTAAATTTACATACTAGAAAACAAAAATGAAAATTATAGATAAAAATATTTCAAATCTACAAGAAAGTTTTTGGGATAAATTTAGCTCATATTTAGATGATTTATCAGAAAAAGATAAAATTTATATCTGACTTAGTTGATGAAGCTCATTGAATAGTTTTTATGAAAAAATAGCCAAAGACTTTCATAGTATATCAAATAATATAAGAGAGAAAATATGTTTTCTTTTTCTAGATGAAAGAATAGTTCCTCTGGATAATGAAGATAGCAACTACTACCAAGTAAATAAAACATTTCTTGAAAAATTAAAAAAAGAAAACTTAATAAGTGAAGATCAAATAATTAAAATAGATTACAATAGTGAAGATATAGCAAAAGATTATTCTCAAAAGGTTTGAAAAATTGATATTGCATTATTTTGAGCTTGACCTGATGCACATATTGCCTCTTTGTTTCCAAATCATGAACTACTTGATTCAAATAAAACAAGTTACTTACAAATAAATAACAGTCCCAAGCCGCCATCCAAAAGAATTACTATATCTCCTGAAATGATAAAAAATATAGATTTTGCATTTTTATTCTTTATCTGAGAATCCAAAAAAGATGCATTTGATAAATTCTTAGATGAAAACCTAACTTACAAAGATTGTCCAGCTAAACTCTTGAAAAATGCAAATAAATCCTTAATTTTTTCTGATATTGAAAACTTTTAATACTTAATATTATATTATGAAAATAGCTTCATGGAATGTGAATTGAATTAGAGCAGTTTTAAAAAAATGACTTTTGGAGTGGATAAATGAAAATGATTTTGATATATTTTGCTTACAAGAAACAAAAGCTTTTGAAAGTCAAATCCCAAAAGAACTAAGAATTATCTTTGATAGATATAGTTATATTTGGCATAATGGTACAAGACCAGGTTATTCTGGAGTTGCTACTTTTTTTAAAAAAGAACCTATAAACTCAACAAATGAGCTATATTTTGATGATATGTTCAAAGAGGACTGAAGAGTTATACAAACAGAATATGATGAATTTGTGCTTTTGAATATTTATTTTCCAAATGGAGGTACAAAAGCAAATTGAGAAGAAATGCTTTCTCACAAGCTAAATTTTTATAAAGCACTAATCAAACATCTAGATGAGATAGTAAATTCTGGTAAGGAAGTTATCGTAGCTTGAGATTTCAATATAGCACATACAGAAATAGATATTGCCAGGCCAAAACAAAATAAAAATTCTATTTGATTTTTGCCTGAAGAAAGAGAACATTTGGATATACTTCAAGAGAATTGATATATTGATGCCTTTAGATATATGCATCCAGAAACTATTGATAAGTATACTTGGTGGTCATATAGAGCATGAGCTAGACCTAGGAATGTAGGATGGAGAATAGATTATTTCTTTGTATCAAAATGATTATTGTCAAAAATTAAAGATGTTTATCATCAAGATCAGGTAATGTGATCTGACCACTGTCCTTTGGTTTTAGAATTAGATTTATAAATTATATAATATTTTAGTTCCCAATTGAACTTCTCAAGTATCATTATATACTCAAGTTATATTTTCTATAGAAATTTCATCATATGGATCAATTTCTGGAGCATGCAATGCATCTCTAACCAAAAATTGCATATCTCAATCTAATTCATAAATATCATGAACAAATCATACATGTTCTTTTCATTTTCTATTTTCATTTTTATTATCTATAGAATCATTAACTATAGATTTTAGTATATTAAACCTCTCATTCATAACTTCATCTGAGATTTTTCAATCAAGTTTACTACTTCAAGCAAGTGGCTCATCATGATATTGAAAAATAGCTATATTATCAAAATATCACTTTGATGCAAATTCGCACAATTCTTTGAAATCTTCTTCAGTTTCTCAAGGAAATCATACTATAAAATTAGTTCTTACAAATTTTGTAGGAAAACTTTCTTTTATAAATTCTAAAAACTTATATATATAGTCTTGATCATAAAACCTTCACATTCTTTTTAGAACATTTGAAGATATATGTTGCAAAGGAATATCAAAATAAGGAACAAATTTTTCAAATGATGATAGTTTTTCTAAATGTTTCAAACTTACAATATCTGGGTACAAATATAAAAGTCTATACATAAAATCATAAGGTAAATTTTCAAGTTCTTCTAACAAATCAAAAAGTGCAGGTTTTTTATACAAATCTATTCAGTATCTAGTTGTATCTTGAGATGTTAAGATTATCTCTTGTGCTCAAAGTTTTAGCATATCTTCAGTTTGAGAAACTAGCTTTTTTATATCTATTGATTTTTGTTTACCCCTAATTTTAGGTATAATACAAAAAGAACAAGTATTATTACATCATTCAGCTATTTTCAGATATTCAAAAGAATAGTCAATATTAGTAAATGCTCTTTGAGAGGATTTTCAAAAATATTCAAAATCTCAAAATTTTATACTATCATAACCATTTATAATATCTCAAATTGATAAATTTTCTAAATCTGGCCAAGATACTTGAAATACATTTGGATCTTTAATAATTTCATTAAATTCTTTAAGTTCTTCTTCATCTCACAACTCACTTTCTCAAAGTTTAGAATCTTTAAAATACTTAAGTGCACATCATGTAACATAAACCTTTTTATTTTTTGAAATTAATTTTTTTATCTTATCTATCATCTCATTTCTTCAAGATGACAAAAATCAGCAAGTATTCAAAAATACAAACTCTACATCTTTTTCATATGGATTTGGAGAATAGTTAACACTATAATTTTCATTTTGTCTTCAATAAGACAAAAACTTTCAAATTATAAACTGACTATCTACCAAATTCTTAGTACAGCCCAAGTTGACTAGTGAAAAATTAAAATTATACATAAAAAAATATTAAGACCTAAAATCAAGCAATTTATAATGATTTTAGATAAGATATCAATTTAATCTAATTTTCTTGAAATATCTTTAATAATTATTAATATACAATCATTTAACAAAAACCAGAAATATATGAACAAAATAGTTTTTTCAATAAACATAATTTTACTATCAACAATTGCTACTTTTTGATATTTTTTAATTTGAAAATTTGAGACAACAGAAGGTAAACAAGAAGTTTTTTATGAAGACGAAAATAAAGCTAAAAAATGTTCTAAAAAAATTATTATTAATGATGACTTAAGCATAGATATCAACACACATAGAGCAAAAAGTTTATATAAATCTATCTTGGAAAACAAAAAATATATAAATTTACATTTGGATAAATTATGGAATAAATATACTAAAGAAATATGAAAAAATTATATAAACAAAACTTCATGTGAAAATCTAAAAAGTGAAAATCCATTTATCAAAAAAACTATTACCTGATACAACAAAACTGATCTAAAAAAATTTATTTGATGTAAAACTTATTCAGATAAAGAAAGACAAATAGATTCACTTATAAATACCAGCTATGAAGAGTATAGAGAAGTAAATATATGATGATGACTTTCTACATTGGAAAACAAAGTTTGGAATAAATGAGAAGAAATCAGCATATATGATTACATCAAACAATTTAGATGATACATAGAATGAAGAGCAACTGTTTGATGAGAAGAAGTGCGGATATGATGGGGTTGAATATGTTGAGTAAGTACTGCTGCATATCAAGTTTTCGCTGAATCTGTAGATTTAGATATTTTAGAAAGACATAACCATAGTATATTGAGTATAGATGCATTTGGTAAACCTGGTTTTGATTCTAGTATATTTTGAGACTGAGAAAATGCAGAACTTGACCTAAAAGCTAAAAACAATCATTGAAAAATATTTATTGATACAATTTCTGAAGCTAATAAAGATAACGATTCTTATAAGTATTGAATGAAATTATACTCATGGAAACCTTTTAGAAAATATGATATAAGCTTCTCTGAAGAATATGAAAATTGATACAGAACTTGTGTAGATAAAATATTAAGTTTTGAAGGTGAAGAAAAAAGAATAGATAGTTGCTATGTACAAATAAAAGACAAATATGAATCTTAGTATATTTCAAAACTACTATAATAACGATTTTTTAGCAAAAAATATACTAGGTAAAAAACTTTCCAAATGAGATTTGGAATGAATTATTAATGAAATTGAAATTTATAAATGAGCAGATGACCCTGCATCACATGCTTTCAAATGAGAAACAAATAGAAATTGGCCAATGTTTGAAACTTGATGACATATATATGTTTATATGATTTATGGAATGTATTTTTGCTTAAATATAAGCATAGGAGAAAAATGAAAAGCCTGAGCCATTTTGATAAGATGAATTAACCCAACTTGATGAATAGAAAAGATGAAAAAATATAGAAAAACAGAAAATGAAAAAAATTTAACAAACTGACCAGGCAAGCTTTGCCAAGCTTTTTGAATAGATAAATCTTATAATTGATTGCTTTTAAGCAACTCAGACTTAGAAATTAGTGAATGAATAAATAATTTTCAAGTAGAAAAAACTTCTAGAGTTGGAATCAAGACTTGAACTAACAAAAAGTGGAGATACTTAATAAAAAATTTATAAAATATTTTTCATAAGCTCGTTTAACTCATAATTATTTTTTCAATTTATTTTTTGTATTCAAAAATCAGCTCATTCCTTAATTAATTTTTCATTACAAGATTGAACAGAAGAAAATCATATTATTATATTTGCATCCATTATTCAGATAACATCTTTTCAAGTTAATCAGTCTTTATCAAGATAATAATCCAAAAAAAGTATATCAAATGACTTATTAACAGCATCTTTATAGCTAGAATAGTATAAAAAATCATAATCAAATGATTTTGGTATAGAGTTTTTTATTTGTTCTATTCAATAATCTTTATCATCAACCAAGGCAATTTTCATATTTTATTTTTATTTTATATAAATGTAATTCATATTATACAAAGTAAAAAAAGCTTTTCAAGCCAATTTAAGCTAAATTTTTAGTTGATTTTTTATCTTTTTTAAATATAAAACAATCCCAAAATGAAACCTAGGAGCACAAAATGGAAGCAAATTGCATTGCAGAGGTTGATACATGTAATCAGTGTCCATTCGTACAAACAGGTGAAGAATTATCTTCTTTCAGAATTATAGTTCCTGCACCAAGATTTAATTGCAAAAATGGAGGAAGTATTATACAAGACACTCAAAATGGAATTGGGATTTCTTGGAAAGGTAAGCTTCATCTTGTTAAGCCTGAAAGTCTTGACACATTAAAGGACATTAAAATTTAACAATAAGAAACCAACCCTTAGCAAGAATTTTTTGCTAAGGGTTATTTTTACATTTTTTACACTTTTCTTTGTGCTTTTTGGCCCAATTTACTAATGAAAAAGTAGAAACATTAAACTTTTGAGCCAATTTTCTAGCTGAAATTTTTTTGTGACAGTAAAAATCAATTAATTTTTCTTTGAATTCTGGAGTATAAGTTCATCTAACTCATCATTGAGTATAAGTTTTGTTACAAGAAAAACATCTATATCTTTGTCATCAAGACTTTAGTTTTCAGTTTTTGTTAAGTTTGTTTCAACAATTGAAGCAATTTATTAAGTTCATAATAAATATTTTAAAATAAACAATTGTATATTAAGTTTTTATTTCATAATTTCAATAAAAAAATTGTATTGATTTTGTGTAATATTTATATATATTATTTTTTTTAAATTGTTAGTATGATAAATGAAAATAGCTTTTGTATGAAAATGATGAAGCGGTAAAAGTACTATATCAAGTTTGTTTACAAAACACTTGCTTGAAAAAAATATAGATCTTATATGAATAGATGCAGATATAAATTTAAATTTTTTCTGAGAAATATGAATAAATCTTGATAAAAATAAGGCATTATCTAATGATGACAATAAAAAACTAATTTTAGAATACTTAAAATGAGACAATAAACTTATAGAAAATATATGAAAATTTTTCAAAACAACACCTCCTTGAAAGGGCTCAAGACTTTTTACTATAAAATGAAATGAAATTTTAGAAAATATATCAGAAAAATATAAATCATGATATTTTATGTTTGTAGGAAGTTATGGAACTGAATGACTTTGAAATGCATGCTTTCATAAATATTTATCAGTACTACAAAATATACTAACTCATACAAAACTTGAAAATGATGAATTAATGATAGTTGATATGGTAGCAGGTACAGATAGTTTTGGAAGTAGTTTGTATGCACTTTTTGATCTAATATTTTTGGTGGTAGAAGCAAGCCCAGAATCTATATCAGTGGCAAATGATTTTATATCTTTAGCAGATTATGCTTGAGTAAGAGATAAAGTAAGAATAATAGCAAATAAAGTAGAAGATGAAGAAGATTTAAGCTACATAAAAGACAATCTAAACTTAGAAATATTTGAAAGCTTTGAATATTCAAAAGATCTTAAAAAATCTCGTCAAAAAGGAAATCCAATTTCTCTAGAAAATTTTAATAAAATTGACTTAAACAAGCTAGAAAACATGCATAAACTAAAAGATAAAATAGAAATTGATGAAAATAAAAAACTCAAAATAATACATAAATTACATGAGGAATTTTGTGAACAAGAATGGATACAAAATTTATTTTGAGATATGAAGTGACAAATAGATAAAAATTTTAAATTATAAAAAAGAAGTCCGTGCTGAAATTCAGTACGGACTTTTTATAATTCATGCTACAGGTTTATAGACCCATAGCCAACTTCAACTGGTTTTCATTTCCTTGACTTGCCAGCCATGAAACACTCTCATCCTTGAGAGGGAAGAAGCCATTCCGTGTAAGAAGGCCGGTTTTTTCTTTAGAAGAAACGATTTGCGAATTTTCATCATGAACGCAGCCATACTGTTCCATGACAAGCTCGAAATCACCCTGCTGAATGCTTTCAGCTTCATTACTGAAAACACATTGTGAGCAACAAGGTGGGCAACCACCACATGGTGCAGTCATAAGACACCTCCTAGTTTTAGGTAAACAAATTTGCTTTTCCTTTTGAAAAGCATACCTAATATAAATATTTTTTACACAAAATCAACACGTTTTATAATTAATTTGAAAAGTTTAAATTTTTGAATATAATAAGCCAAACTTTAAATAAATAATCAAACAAATGTCAGTTCTTCAAATAACCAAACTATGCACACTAAAATGTACTTACTGCTTTGATAAAGTTCATCAAAACGAGGCAAAGATCAACAGAGATTGATTTTTTATGAAAGACGAAGACTTCTACAAATATCTTAGTAGGATGAATCAATTTTTCCAAAACAAAAAAGAAGACAAAAGCATTTGTCTAAGTGGTTGAGAACCTACATTGCATCCTAGTTTCAAAAAATTTGTAAGAAGTGCTACCAACGATAATTTCAAAATATACCTTTTATCAAACTTGTCTTTTGATAAAGATACTAGAAAATTCCTAAAACATTATTTTGATAACGGCTATCTTAGTTGCATGACAAATATCAATAGCCCTGACGATAGACAATATTCTTGAATGAACGATAAGCTTTGGGAAAATACTATTCAAAATCTAGAAGAACTCCAAAACCCAAATATTAGATTTTCTTTTAATATTTTTGATCCTGAGATAAGCTATGATTTCATATATGATTTGGTAGAAAGATTCCCACATATGGATGATATGATAAGAATATGAATAGAAAACACTATATTGCCAGAACTTAGAAATAGAAAAACTTATGTATTTCACAAAGACTTATGGCCAAAATATCAAAAACTGGGGAAAGTAATAGATGAGATAGTTGCCAAACTACATAGTATGTGAAAAAAAATATATTTTGATTGTGGTGCTGGTTGGTGCATTTTTGATCCAAAAACAATTTCAAGTATAAGAGAAAATGGTGGAATAATACATGGTTGTAGTCTGCCAAACGATGAAGTACAAACAAAATGACAATATAGCACTTGCTATGCTTTGTATAATTATTGAAATGAACAATGAGAATATAATATCCAGAAAAACACTATGAAACAACTTAGATGGATAAGTATACTACAAACAGAGTTTTTCAAAAATCATTATCTATTACTTCCCAAATGTACAAACTGCCCAATGCTTGAGCAATGATGTCCTAGATTTTGTGTAAGTAACAATATTAACTACTGGGAAACAGTTTTTGATTGAGAAGAAAAGCACAGCAAAGAATTTTTAGCAGATATTGATTATCAAAAACTATCACAAGACCAAAAAAACTATGCCTATATTGAATATTTACTATCAAAACAAAGATTTGATGAGGCAAGAGAGTTTATGCAAAAAAATCAAGATTTATTAAGCACCAAAGACAGGTATTGATTGTATGATATTTTGATAGAATTCTTTATTGATTTGGATAAGAAGAAATCCTTGGATAGGTTTTATAGTTTTGTAGAATGAAAAAACTTTGACAACAAGAACTTGGATTTGGCAAAGTTGGTTGAATTAGTAGTTAAGAATAATAAATAATAATTTAGGGGAAGGGAAATGTTGAAAGTTGAAAGTTGAAAGTTGAAAGTTGAAAGATAAAAGATGAAAGTGTCAAATCACTCATCTGACTTTATAAGTATAATAGGGAAAACAAAGAAAGCCGCCAGAATTCGACCGGGAACCCACGAAGTGGGGGGAGAATTCTTCGGGCATTATAAATCAATTAGTATACAAAACTAAAGACTGATTTGACTAGATTTTTTTATTACTTTTTTGTAGCAATGACAAAAAAGTAAAGTAATTCAAATTAAAGATAATTTGAAAAAACAACAAAAATGATTATAATTGTTTTTGCTACTATAAATAGGGAGGTGGTGTCAATTGGTTAACATATCGGTCTCCGACACCGATGCTCTGGGTTCGAGTCCTAGCCTCCCTGAGTATTAAATTAACAAGCACTTAAACATAAGTGTTTTTTTATTTTATAGAAAAACATTAAAAATTCTTGACTTTATTTTTTTTATTAGTATAAAAAAAATCCCTATTTTATCAAACACCTACGGAGGTGTAATATGCGACAAAATCATCCGGTAACTCAAAATAATATTGATCTTGCTGAAGATCAAGTGCTTGTGTCTATCACAGACAAAGAAAGTAGAATAAGATTTGCTAACCAAGCATTCATAGATATCAGTGGTTTCAGTGAAGAAGAACTACTGGGATCACCTCAAAATATTGTTAGGCATCCTGATATGCCTCCTGCAGTATTTGAAGCGATGTGGAAAGACATCAAGGAAGAAAAAGAATGGCTTGGAATAATCAAAAACCGTTGTAAAAACGGTGACCACTACTGGGTATCTGCATATGTATCTCCAATCTATGAAAATGGAGTACATGTTGGATATCAATCAGTAAGGGTGAAGCCTGATCCTGAACATGTTCGTAGAGCTGAAAAGCTGTACAAAAGAATATGGAAAGGTAAAAAGCATATTTATAACTGGTGGGACCCAAGAAGCTGGGGACTAAAAGGAAGATTGTTTGGAGGATTAAGTTTCATTGTACTACTAATGTGGATGGTATGGATAGCTTTTCTACATTTCGTAGAAATTCCTATATCATATACAATCCCATTTGCTATAGCTGGCATTATTGCTAGCTACCCAATGGCAACTATATTTACATCAAAAGTTAGGAGGTTTGCAAAGGAAAGCAAAAAGGTAGCAAACAACACTGTTTCTCAGCTTGTATACTGTGGAACTAGTGATGAAGCGGGCCAATTGAAATTCGAAGCAGTCATGAAAGATGCTAGAATCAAAACTGCAATGGGCAGGCTTCAAGAAGCTAGCATCCAAGTGCAAAATGTTTTGGAAGAGGTAAAGAATGTTGGTGAAGAAACAGGAAGCTCAATTCAGTCTCAACAAAAAGAGACTGAACAAGTAGCCACTGCAATGAATCAAATGGCTAGCACTGTACAAGAAGTCGCTAGAAACACCTCTGAAACTTCAAACAAAGCTCAAGAAGCTTTGAAACAAGTAAATCAAGGGAGCAGTGCTGTTGATAATTCAATATCTGAAATACAGGAGATGGCTAATAAAATAGATACAACAAAGTCTGTAGTCTATGAACTTGGTGAAACATCTAAGGAGGTACATAGCATACTAGATACTATAAGCAACATTTCAAACCAAACAAACCTCTTGGCTTTGAATGCTGCCATTGAAGCAGCAAGAGCTGGAGAATCAGGCAGAGGCTTCGCTGTGGTAGCAGAGGAAGTAAGAAGCCTTGCTAAACAGAGCGAAGATAGCTCTGAAGAAATAAGAAAGATCATAGAAGATCTTGTTGAGAAGGTGAAAGAAGCTGAAGAACACATGGAAAAAAGTGCCAATTCAGCTTCTAGTGTTAAGGATAATTCCTCTCAGCTTGGCGAAGTTCTTGCTCATATAGCAAACTCTGTCAATGAAGTTGAGGAACTTGCTGCTCAGGTAGCATCTTCTGCTGAAGAGCAAGGTCAAGTCTCTGAGGAAATCAACAGGAATGTTTTCAACATATCTGACCTTGGACAAGATAATGTGAATAGGATGGAAAATCTTGGTGAACAAAACAATAGGATTAGAAATCTTGCCAAGGAACTTACAGATATGGTGAAGCAGTTTAATTAAAAGCATTTTTTCGCTAAATTTACGATACCCACAGGCTTTTCCTGTGGGTTTTTTTATTAGAATAAATTTTTATTAATTAGTAACTAAATGAAAAGACTAACAATTTAAAAATAAAAAAATTAACTGGAATATTTAAAAAAATTATATATAATAAGTATCCTGGAAAACTTAAGAAGGTGACATATATGAAGCTCTTTAAAAAAGAATTAACAAACATTTTAGCAGCTATACTATTCATTTTATTTTTCGCAATAAGCGAAACGATAATATATGGAATATAGCATAAACTCAAACTATACAAGCGGTCGTCATCTACGACCGTTTTTCTTAAATTAATTTTTTACTTCTTCTTGTATAAATAAGCTTCTTTAGCTCAGTTATAAATCAATCTTTTTTTGAAAATTGATTTATCAAAATCAAATCATTCATAAGCTGTATAAAAAGCTCATCAAAGTTTATTATTTTTTGATAAAATATACAATAATTTGTCATGAATTCTTTTAATATCTTTGGATTGCAACCTAATTCAGTATGGTGGATTACAAAGCAAAGTTCAGTCATAATCCTGAATATCCGTTTTCAAAAAATCTTTCTTTATAAAAGAAATATCATCAAAAACTCAAGCATTTTTGGCATTATCTTTAGCAATTTCTAGAATTTCTGAGTCTATATCAGATGCTATGATTTTATAAGATTTTTTATGAAAGATTTTGTCTTTTGCTTTGGCTTTTTCTTCTTGCAAAATATTTTTATCATACCAGTCAAAATACTCAAATGCAAAATTTCTATACATTCCTGGAGCTATATTTTTTGCAAGCATTGCTGCCTCTATTGCCAAAGTCCCTCATCAACAAAATGGATCAAAAAAAGTTTCAGAAAACTTCCATCAAGCAAGTATCACTAATGCAGCAGCTACATTTTCTTTTAAGGAAGCCTCAGTATTTTTAGTTTTATATCATCTTTTGAAAAGTCCTTCTCAAGTTGTATTTATCAAAACCTGAGTAGATCAAGACTCCAAAACTACTAAAACTTCAATAGCATCTTGTGAGCTATCTTCATAAACATGTCATTCCTTACCATTCAAAAGTTTTTTAGCTATAGATTTTTTCACTATTTTTTGACAAGAAGGTGTACTAGTAAGTTTGGCTCATTTACTAACTACATTTACGACAAATGGCTTATCACCTGATATGTAATATTTCCAATCAATAGATTGTATATTATCAAAAAGTTGGGTAAAATCATTACTTTCTTCAAATTGAGCAACTTGAAGATATAATTTACTTCAAACTCTTGACCATAAATTTAGCTTTGCTATTGCTTTCAAATCTCATTGAAAAGAAACAAAGCCTTTATTTGTATTAGTCTTTTTGTATCCCAGAAATTTTACTTCTTTGGCAAGCAAGGACTCAACATTTCTTGGACATGTAATTATATAATTATATTTCATTGTTTATTTGTAATTCTCTAGCTCAAATAAATATTTCTCAATCTTTAGTTATCTGTAATACAGACTTTTGATTTTCAGCTATTCAAGGGTATTTCCCATAACTGTAATCAATATCTATAATTTTCACTTTTCATTTTTTATCAACCACTCATCAAAATCAATTGTGTCAGTTTACTATAAAATTAATTCACTTTTCTTTTAATTTATCAAAATATCATCATCTTTGATAGTATGGAAACCTATCCCTTCTATTACCAAGTAAAAATGCTTTGGACATTTCAAAAAAATCTATCATATCCTTATCACTATGAGAACGGTCTCATTTTATTAAGGATTTTAGTCATTCTTGGAAGCTGTTATTTATATAATCTAGATCGTATTTTAGTATATAATCAAAAATCTCTGGTGTTGGATTTGTATGTATAAATAAAATATCTTCATACTGATATACTAAATTGAATTCATATATTATATCAAATAAATCACTTCAATACTGAGATGACTTCATATTATTTAAAATATTTTTCCTATCTTGTCTTAATTTATAATAGTCAGTCTCATATTTGTATTTTTCATCAGCAAAATCTCTAAGCTCCAAAAGTCCTACAAAAGAAGTTTTATGTATTGTAAAATCAATATCTGTACATAAGTAAAATAAAAATCTATAATCATGATTTCAACAAACCCATAAAACATCACCTCAGGATTCTTGAGCTTGTTTTTTAAGTTTTTTTATTTGGAACATTATATCCATTCAAGTATTGTGTCTATCAGCAAGTATATCTCAAACAAAAACACAAATACTATTTTTTGCTATCCAATTTCACTCTTCATCAATAATGTTTGCAAATTTCAGATTTCAATAATATGCATCTATATTTCAATGTAAATCTCATATAGCTATTATATCATTTTTATACTTCATAATTTCAAAAAATTAATTCTTAAATTTCCAAGGGCTTCATTCAAGATTTCAACTAATAGTTTGTTTTCCTAATCTTGTTTTTTTATAAAAATCATCTATACTATTAGCATTTGCATAAGAAAAAGAACTTGCCAAGCTACCATGAAATTCTCTCATTATATTAAAAAATGATCAATCTCCTTTGTAGGGTATTATGTCATCGGCTCATTCATCAAAAATAGGTCAATATTTGTCATTTTCTATTCAAGTTAGAGCATTAGCTTTCAAAGACTCTTTAAAGCTTGCCATTCATCTATAATCTTTATAAAGCTTGCCATCAATATTCCTTATTTGTCATACAGCCTTATCAGTTCAAGCAAAAATTGATCACATCATAGCAAAACTTGCTCATACAGATATTGCCTTTGCTAAATTTCAGGCCTGTTTTATTCATCAGTCAGCTATTATTTTAATATCAAAATATCAATTAGCATCCAAAGCTTGTCTTATATCCCATATTGCAGATAATTGAGGCTTACCAAATCAAGTTTGAACTCTAGTTTTGCAAGCTCATCAAGGTCAAATTCATACCTTTAGAATATCTGCTCATGCTTTTGCAAATTCTATTGCTGCATCAGGATTATCAATATTTCAAGCAGCTAATAAAACATCAGGAAAAGCATTTCTTAATTCTTTTAATGTTTCTAAAAATCTAGCATTGTATCAGTGAGCAGTATCCAAAACCAACATATCAATACCAGCTTCTAATAACTTTGATGCTCTTTTGATAGGTTCTCTATTTACTCATACAGCTGCTGCAACTACCAAATTTGAATTTGAATCTCTAGATGCATTTGGGAAAGTTTTATAAAAGTCCAGTCATTTCCTAGTAAACAATCATATAAGCTCTTGTTTATCATTAATAATAGGAAGCTGTTCCACTTTGGATTTTTTTAAATTATATTCTCATTGTGATATATCTATATTTAAGTTATTAGATTTGATATGATGTAAATTCTCAAAATTTGTCATCAAATCTTTTGCAAGCTCATAATCTCAATCAGCACTTGCTATATCTCTTTTACTGATAATTCATTTTAGTATATTATTTTCTGTAATAAGTACTGCTCCTATAGCATGTTCATTAAAAATTTCTTTAATTTCTTTTACAGTAGTATTTTCTGAAATTACAATAGGATTTGATATAATAGGACTAGCATATTTTTTTACTTTTTGAACCTCATCTACTTGCTCTTGAATTTCACAATTTTGATGCAAAACTCACATTCATCACATAAGAGCAAGATATTTTGCAAAATTTCAATCCATTACAGTAGACATATTTGCTCAAAGGATTGGAAGATTAAGTTTAAGATTTTTTATCTGTATAGAAAGATCTATATTTCTTCTAGTTTTCAAAAAAGATTTTTGATTAATTAGCAGAAAAACATCATCAAAAGTAAGTTTCAGTCAGTCATCTGGAAAATCAAACTTATCTTCTCGTTTCATTTTTATCTTAATTTTAACTAAATCAAAGCTTTTTATTTATAAAAAATAGTCTTGAAAAGTCAATTAAAAAAAAATATAATACAAGTTATTTATCCGCTTAACCAGAAAAAATGCTAACAATAATCAACTTGTTAATAATAATATCAGTAATAGTATTAGTAGTATATGTACTGATAAAAAAGAAAATTATTAAGGTGAATAAGAATATTAATAAAGAAATAAGCAAATATGAAAAACTAATTAAAGATAAAACATGACAAGATCCATTTATGTTCATTATATGAGCTAATATAGCTTTTATAGTACTGCTATATATTATAGCAACTTTCTTTCTTAGACCAAGCTGAGTAAGTGAAGATGAAGTTATGCAAGAATTTGAAGAAATACAAGAACAAAATTAAAAAGAGACTAATGTCTCTTTTTTTTAAGATAAGAAATTAATAAGTTTTCTAAATGACTATACAAAGAGGATGCATAAACTCAAGTAGGTAGAAAAAACTTTAATCTTAAATTTCAATAATTATCAAAAGAATATGAAAAATTTTCTGGTATAATGTATAGTTTTCTTCTAAATCAATACAAATTAAATTTTTTAAAAAGATTTAAATCACTAGATTTCAATCAATTATCATTCAAAATTTTTGACTCAAGTTCTAATGCTTTTCATGATGCAAATTTTAAGTCATAAGCATATACAGGTCAAGTAGCAATTCAATCCAAGATCAAGTCTCATTGAATAGATTTGTTCCATATTCTTCTGTGTTCCCTAAGCTTTAAATAGGAATTAAATAAATAACTTGAGAAAGCCTGAACTTTAAATTTTTCTTCTCTTTTTGACATTTTTTTCTTATTTTTTCATAATAATATATCTTTTCAAACTTGTCATCTATAATTATCTTTTCAAAATCTTTGTTTTCAATAATAATTAGGAAATCAATTCACTTTTATATTATCCAATGCCTTTGTAATTAATTCATCATTTGAAGAAAATTTATTTAAATTCTGAGTTTTTTCTAGTAAAATTTTAAAATTATTTCATAAATTATCTTTTATGCTCAATGCTTTATCATCAAATCAAAAGTACAATATTTTTCAAATTGATGACAATTCTTTTTTTAAAAATATTATTGGATTTTTTTCTCTAAAAGAATCAAGAGGTAGACTAAACCACTGTATAGTTATTCATTCTTTATCTTTCAATCAAGCTAATCATATATTATTTTTATTAATTCAAAATTTACTTGAGATAAAATCAACAACTTCAAATGTTGTTTTTCAAGATTTTTGGAATAATATATAAATATAATCTCAAGATCACTTTAAATCCCTTTTTAAAACTTCCTGGACAAAAAAATCTTTTTTCAAAGACTTAAATCTAAAAAATTGCATTAAATTTTAGTTGATTATAAATTAAACTTTTTTATAATGAATATTGCAAAATAAGCAAGAATTTTATAAAATAAGTTTATTTAAAACAATATGAAAACAATAATAAGCATTATTCTAACAAGCTTTTTGTTAATATTAAGTGCATGTTCAGATAATGATGAAAATATTGAAAACAATGAAAATACAAATGAATGAGATTTATCACAATATCAAAGTACTATGGAACAAACATTAGAATGAATTAATACAGAAGAATTTGATGAGTTAGCATCTAACTGAGAATACAAAGTAATAGATATAAGAAGCCCATATGAACTTGAATCAACTTGAGTAATATGAGATAACACAAAAAATATTGAATATTACTCAGATAATTTTATAGATGAACTAAGTAAATTAGATAGACATGATAAATATTTAATATACTGTAATAGTTGAAACAGAACTTCAGATACACTTAGAATGATGGAAGAATTAGGTTTCAGTCATGCAAAACACCTAGAATGATGAATACAAGCATGGATGATGGCACAAAAGCCTACAATAAACTGCAATGACACACAAGTTTGCTAACTAAGTTATTTTAAAAATTATATTCAATATGCATAAAGTTTTTTTAATAGATATAGTACCAGTTGATTTGGATCCATATGAAATTAATTATAGATTTTTGGAATTAGAAAATTTGGTAAAAACATACTGATGAGCTATAATTCTAAAAAAATATCAAAGAAGAGCTAAACCAGACTATAAAACTTTCATATGAAAATGAAAATTAGAAGAAATTAAACATCAAATGGAAATGGAATGAGCAGACCTTCTTATAGTTGGAGATAATTTAAAATGATCACAAATATATAATATAGAAGAGACACTAAGACCTATATGAGCAAAAGTTTGGGATAGAATTGATCTAATTCTTAAAATTTTTGAAAAAAATGCAAAAAGCACTGAAAGTAGATTACAAACTGAACTTGCTGCCATAAAACATATGTGACCAAGAATTTTTGGTATGTGAATGGATCTATCAAGACAATGATGATGAATTTGAACGAGGTGAAAATGAGAAACTAATGTACAAATAATGAAAAAACACATAAAGGACAGTGAAAAAAAAATCGAAAAAAAATTAAAACAATATAGCAAAACTAGACAAATACACAGAGAGTCTAGGATAAAAAAATGATTAAGTACTGCATCTATTGTTTGATATACAAATGCTGGTAAATCAACTCTATTGAACTCAATCACAAAAAAATGAAGTTTGGCAGAGAACAAACTATTTGCTACATTATGAACTAGTGTAGGTAGTTTTTATATCAGGAAATGAGATAAATGAACTGAAGTTTTATTAAATGATACAATTGGATTTATATCAAATTTACCTCCACAATTAATAAAATCTTTTGCTAGTACTCTTGAGGATAGCATAGAAAGCCAATTACTTATACATCTAATAGATAGTACAGATAAAAAAGTATGAGAAAAAATAAAAATTGTAGATAAAATATTAAATGAAATATGAGCAGACCAAAAAAGATTATATGTATTCAATAAAATTGATGAACTAAATGAAGAAGAATTAGATAAAATCAAATCAGAATTCGAATATTTAAACCCCTTATTTATATCAGCATATAAAAAAATATGACTAGATGAACTAAAGGATAAAATTGCTGATATATTAATTTAAACTAAATATCAAATAATTTTTCTTGGTTCTTAGTAAGTTTTTTTATAAATTCTTGCCAAAACTCTGATGCAAACCTGCATTTTGAAATTTTTTCAGTTTTCAATCTGAGTAAAACATCTAAATTTACTCATAATTTTTTCCAAGTTCTTCATTCATCCAAATATATATTTAAAACAGGAATTATTTTATCCACAGCATAAACAAATCTAGATTCATCATCTGCTTTTAGTTCATATTCTTGTATAAGTTTATTCATTTCACTAAATTCAGGAAACTCTTTGGCAATTTGTATTGCAGCATCATGTTCTCTTTTTTCTTTATTATCTAACTCCTTTTGATTACTTGTATAAAAGTAAGTATCTCATGCATATATTTCAACTAAATCATGTATTAGCGCATATTTTAAAATTTTAGAAGTATCCAATCAAAGTTGTAAAGAATCATTCATATACCAACAAAGCATAGTAAGCTGGAAACTGTGCTCACTATCATTTTCCCATCTATCTTGTCATTTCAACAAAATAGTTCTCTCTACTTCATTAAATTTATTTAAAAATGAAGTGAAACCAATAACTTTTGAAATATCCATATGTTTTATTTAAATGTAAAATTTTTTTCTGCTGACATATGTAATTCATAAGAATATAAAGGATTATCATACCAATAATCAAACTCTTCAGCTATCTCAAACAATTGTTGAACTGAATTAACTGGTATACAACAAGTATTAATTAATGACATATCAGTTTGAAATATCTCAACATAAATAATTATTCTTTTTCATGATAAAAGGTTTAAAAGGACTTCTTCTAGTTTTGATACATCATCTGCTAAATAATACATATTAGTCAAAAAATAAGAATTCATAATTTTATCAAAAAAGTCTCATGTAAGTTCCATAAGTTCCTTTATTTCTTTTGAAAATTTCATACAAGAAATCCTTGACTCTAAGTCCATTATAGTATACATATCATTTAATTTTTGTTCTGCTGATGAGTTTTTCTTATCCATATTTATATTATTCACTTTATTTTATAAAATTAATTTTTTGACATAAAAACACCTGTATAATCATCTTCAGATAAATATTTATCTCAATTTTGTAATATATTATCTAAACTTAATCAATCAAAGCTTATAGCATCGTATGAATCTCAAATTTGCTTAACTAAAATCATAAATATTTTTCATCAATTTAATAAGTGCATAATTACATCATAATATGCATCAGGGTCATATTCCAAGGACTCCTTAAAAAGCTTAAATATATTACTTGAATTTATTTTTGATATAACATCATTATATCATTCCAATATTTCAACAAGTTTTGGATCTAAAGTATTACTATAATCTACTTTTTCTAATCATCAGTATAAAGAATTATAACTTGCACCAATATTATTAAAACCAGACATGTTTTTTTGATTAAATTAATAAAATAATAATGATATAATA
>CAZACQ010000013.1:19729-30562 GCA_964483725.1 uncultured Candidatus Peribacteria bacterium
ATAATAATGATATAATAGTTTTATTTAAAATGTCAATATTAAATTAAATTTTTTAACTCTAATATATTTTTGAATCATTTGTAATCAATAAAATCAAACCCTTCAGGAGTTTCTTTTTTTCTTTTGTCATGTAACTTACTTGGCAAAACTTGACCTCACAAACCTATTTCTCATACAAAAATACTATTTTTATCAACCAATCTATTTTGGTATTGAGATAAAATTGCAGCAGCAAGAGCCAGATCCAGACCAGAATCATAAAACTTAAACTCTCAAGGCAAATTCACATATATATCAAAATATCATAAGTTTAATTTTAGATATCTTTCCAATATTGCTATTACTAAATTTAGTCTATTATTATCTATTCATACAGCCATTCTTTGAGGATATTTATAATTAGTTTTATTCAATAAAACTTCCAAATTCACAATCACTGGTCTACCATTATCTATTCACATTGTGAAAACACTTCATGGTATCGTAGTATTGGCAGTATTTATAATTCTCTCTTTAATATCATAAACTGGAGTAAGTCAAAAAAGTCACATTTCAAAAATACTTACATCATCTGTACTTCCAAATCTATTTTTCATAGACCTAAGAAATCTATATTGCCCAAATCTATCTCATTCCAAATAAGACACCATATCTACTATATGTTCCAAGTATTTGGGACCTGCTATTTCTCATCATTTTGTAACATGTCATATGATAAAGCATGTTTTTCACTTTTGCTTGGCAAATTCTCATATTTTTTCTGAACAAAATTTTACTTGAGATGGAGATCAAGCTATTCAATCTATATTACTTGAATAAACAGTTTGAATACTATCTATCACAAAGAAATCATAATCATTTTCAGAAATTGTTTGAACTATATCTTCCAGAGAACTAGCTGTATATATATCAAGATTTTGAGAATCTGAGTCTTTATTTATTCTTTTAAGTCTAGAATAGATTTGGTCTTGGGATTCTTCTCATGAAAAATATCAAATATTAATATTATTATTTTCCAATAAATCCTGGATTATTTGTAGTATTATAGTAGATTTTCATATTCAAGGCTGACCTCACAAAAGGTAAACCCCTCACTGTTTTATTCAATTCTGGTAAACTCTTTTTAACTCAGCATTTGTGATATCAAAAAATTTTGAACTTTGTGCTGTTGTAGTTTGCAAAGCAGTTCAAGAAGTCAAAGTAGTTTTTTGTGCTGATTTTTTTACTTTTGTTTTTGTATCATCTTTTTGCATACTAGCAAAAGCTCAACAATTTGGGCATTTACCAAGTTTAGTAATGCTATTATATCAACATTCTATACACTTATACATATTTGATATTATTAAAATAATTAAACACTTAATATATACACAATTTTACAGGATATTCAATTTGAAATTGCTTATATTTTTATTATAATTTATCATATTTAGATATATAAGTATTATAAATGATAAAAGACAAAAAAACATTAAAAATAGTAAGTGAAGTTATGATAATTTTTGTATGAATGATAGTAGCATTAGCTTGGGATAGTGCAATAAACACAATAATTGAAACAATAAGAGAAAGTTTTCCTTTTGCATGAATAATGGCAAGCATAATGTATGCAGTTTTGGTTACAGTTATAGCAATATTTATTATAGTAGTAGTGATGAAAAAACTTGATTGAACATGATCAGAATGAGAAAAGAAAGAATAATTATTGAATTTACTTAATTTTTCTTTATAAAGATAAACCCAAACTTAATATAAGGAGTAGTAAGATGTTTGATCTACTTTTATCTATAAACATAGAAATTATAGCAATATTTATAGTTTCTATGGTTTTTTTATCCTATTCTTTTTCCTAAGAAAAAATTAAAATTAACTTACAAACATGGACTAGTAGCATATCCACTAGTCTTTTATTTTATGATATATTTTCTTATTGTTGATTTTCAAATTTTTTGCTCATCAAATGATTTCAATCATACAAATTCAAATCAATTAGAAATAATAACAGTTCAGGGCTTCAATTCATTAATAAGTTTTTTTTCAAGATTTTTCATTGTGATAGGCAATAAATACAAAAATATTACATCAGCATCTGAATAATTATAATTAAACATATTTCAAATTTTTATATTCACATTTTCCCAAAATAAAGACCTTATCTTTCAATATAATCACACATCAAACTTCTTTTCAATTCATTCAAATTTGGCATTTGAATTTTTTGCTGCTAAGAATAGTATTTTTCAATCTCAAGATCATAAATCATAAACTTTATGATTATCTTTTATATCAGCAAGTTCAATCATTTTTTTTGCAACTTTGTTACTTGTAGGAACAAAAGGAACAAAGTTTTTTCTCTCCCAAATAAGTTCAAATAAGAAATATATAAAAGACAAAAATAATGAAAGAGTGAAAAAGAATAATAAGAAAGCAATTAAATACAAAACACTATCCTGAAAATTTAAATAAATTCAAAAAACAAATAGTAATATAAAAAATATATTTAAATATATAAGAAAAAACATAAAAAATAATTATTTAATAAATTTCAACATATCATCAAACTGGGAAAGTCTGAATTGGAGATATATGTCAGAATTGAGCATTCATTATTACAGGTACATTAATATTGCTTGCAAAATCTTTAACTGTTCATTCCCAAGTAATATCATAATCTTTTAAACAAGCTTGATTTATCCTTCAAAAAATAACTCAAGATATATTATCAAAATTTTTCTGTTCTTTTAAATGCATTAACTGCCTTCTTATTGTTCATATATTTGACTCAGAACATTCTTCAATAAAAATTATCTTATTATCTAAATTAGGCATAAATTCAGTACCAAAAAGCAATGAAAAAGTTGATAAATTTCAACCTACTATAGTTCATTCAATTTTTCATTTATTTATATATTTTAATCATCAATCATATATAATTTGATCTGGATACAATTCCTTATCTGCAGTATAATCAAAATAAAAATCATGTCATTTAAGTTTAAAATCTTTTCAATCAATAAGAATATCTTTAAAGTATAAAAATGTTTCTAAATTTCAGTATCTGTTGGGAGACAAAGATCAAGGTGTAGGTCAAGAATAGCTAATATTTCATGTTTTTGCATATATTGCATTATTTAAAGCAGTAATATCAGAATATCAACAAGTAATTTTAGGACTTTTATTAAATAAATCCCAATCTATAAAAGGCAATATTTCATTTGTAAATGCTCAACCTCATATTGGCCAAATCATCTTAATTTCATCATCTTTTAGAAAGTTATTAAAGTCTTCAGCTCTTTTTTTCTGTTTTACTCATTCTATATCTGAAAATATATTTTTTCAAATTTTTACATTAAATCATAAATGTTCCTGTAAAATTCTAATAAATGATTTAAATGAACTAGAGTTTATTTTTTCTGAATCAATATTATTGGCAATTGAAACTATTCAAATACCGTCTCAAGCTTTTAATTTTTGCATAAGTTTAATAAAAATTAATATATAAATATTATAAATATGTTTATATTTATATATTATAGTATTTTCAAGTTATATTGAAATAGTAAATTAAATAATTATAATCTTGATCTGTTTTTCAAAAAAGGAGAAAAAATGGAAAAAAAAGTTGTGTGTGAAAGACAAATGCAGCATTATCTTCAAAGATTCAAAGAATTAAAAGAAGAAAAAGAAGAGAATAAGAATGCTATACTGATGATGGTAATTTTTCTAAATGGAAAAATAGGTACAAATTATGTATCAAAAGAATTAGCACAAGAGCTAAACCATTTAGGAATATCAGTATTACCAACACAGATCAAGTAAAAAAGTCTGGGTATATCCCAGACTTTTTCTAAAATTTAAAAAAGCCCATGATAAAATACATCAAGGGCTTTTTGTGCTAAATTTAATTCTTGATTTATTTAAAAAACAATACCAAGAATGGCTCCCAAAATTGCAGATACAACCATGACGGGAATTAAGATAGTATGTTGCATTTAAAACTCTCCTTATCATTGATAATCTGTTTAAGAAATTGCATCAAACATAAGAATGAAAACAATTCCAAAAGTGAATAAAACTGCAATAAGCAAACGGGCTCCCTTCATAAATACTCCAATTTTGAGTAAAAAAGGAAAAACATATATAATCATATACAAATAAAAATCAAGATTTTATATTGATAATTATTATTTTTTTTATATAAAAACAACACCTCAAAAATTAAACCTGGAGGATTTAAATGAAAAAGCAAGAAGGTGTTACATTGTTGGAACTTATATTAGTTCTAGTCTTGGCATCTGCTATATCAGTAGTTGCATTTCCTAGAATTGATATTACAAATTCCAATCTAAAACCCAAAGCTGAACAGTTAGCTATAAATATCTCATTTATGGCTATGCAAGAATTCAACAAAGAATTTCAAAACTCTGATATCCAAATGTTATACAATAATGAAACTCATAGTTATGATATTTGGATTGACGGAGAAAAATCAAAAAATCCATTACATTCTCTAAGCGACTCATTTAGCTTAGAAAAAGTTAATGCACCTCCTGTGATACAAATACCTTCTGATGATGTTGATATAATTACAATATCAAACTCAAATAATTCATCAGATATTTGTATATATCCTACAGGGTTTGCTGAAATCTGCTGACTTAGGAGACAGTTATGAAACAAAAAGGCTTCACTTTAATTGAAGTAATAATATCCATTGTAATCATAGCAGTTATATTCGTTATGATTGCACAGGCATATTACCCTATGCTACACTCAAAAGATCCAAGAAAATATACACAAGCATTCTATGCAGCTCAAGAACTCATGGAATATATGGAATATAATCAAAAGGAATTTGAGGAACAAGATTTGGAAGACAAGATAGCTGAAATAAACAACTATTTTTCAGCTTTTGATCTTGAATATCCAAGTCATGATGAGGAAAATGAGAAAGTAAACATACAAGTTTCTTTCTCTGAAAATAATGTTAGCTACGATTTTGACTGGGAGGAATAAGTAAATGAAAGAGAAAGGCTTTAGTCTTATTGAATTGGTAATAACAATAACACTAATAGCAGTAATTTCTGCTCTTACTGCTCCTTTGCTAGCAAACCTAGTAGAACAGAAATTGCTTAGCAAACAATATGCAAAAGATTCTATAGCAGTCGTACTTGTAATGGAAAACTTATCTTCTCATATATCTAATGCAGATGAAGTTCAAAAAAATGAACAAAGTTTGTACTTTATATATGAAGATGAAGACAATGAGGAGGTAAATACAGTCGTATTCCAAGAAGAAAATGGAAGGATTGTAAAAGAAAATGAAACATCAACTTATCCAGTAACTGCATCAAAAAATTACAGCTGGGAACTTAGTCTTGAAGATGAGTTTTTAGAGCTTGAATTTGATGCTCTGGGTATAACATACAAAACAGGTTTCAACTTGAGGTAAAAAATGAAAAAACAAAATGGAAGCATACTAATGCTCTCTCTTGTCGTTTTGATATTTACTATGATATTACTATCATACATAATATCAATGCAGACAAGACCAGCTCAAATTGAGGTAAAAGAGTTTGCAGGAGTATACTCAGTTGTATCTGAAACTATACTTCCAGGAGGAAATACAGCTCATGATCACTATCATGATACTATTGCTGAAAGAGCAATATTTATGGATGATGAAAAAAGGCTCTGTCCTAAAGAAGATTATGATGAAAAAAAAGAAGAATGTGAAGGAGGAGCTGGCATTTATCATGAAGTAAGAGATGGATACTATGTAAGATGCCCAGGTGGACATTGGGACAATAATGATGAATTCTGCTCACATAATCCTTAATACCTGTAATAAAGGCAAGTAGTATGAAATTCTCAAATAAAAATACAATAAAATACTATCACTCTTTCATTGAATTCAATGAAAGAGTTTTTTATAATATAAAATTTAAATAAGTTTGTTTCCCCACCAAGCATTTATATATTTAATTTCTTCATATCAATCAAAGCTTCTTTGATGTGTATGTCAGTGAATATTTAGCTTTGGGTTTTTGGATTCAAGTTTGTTAGTTTTATTTATTAGGCACTCATTATCTTGACTGTTTTTGTAACCTTCTTTAAAACCAACAGGGTAATGAGTGTATGCTATATGATTTTCATACTTATAAATATTTATTTTATCAAAAAATTTTAGATAATAATTTCTAAATTCATCATTTTCCAATACTCAAGCACAGTGATTACCAAGTATAATTTCTAATTTAATTCATTTGTTTTTTAATAAATCAAAAATATCAAATATGTATTTTTCCAAATCCAGTTCTTTTAAGAGTTTGATTTTATTTTCTGATATGTTAAATATAAAATCACCCAAATTTATAAACTCATTTATTTGATTTTGTTCAATTTTTTTGTCTATTTCTTCTTTCAAATAACTTAGAAAGTTTTGATTATGTATTTTTAAAAAAGTATTCATTTCTTTATCATTTGCATTTTCAAGAAAGTCTTGTAATTCGTCTTTTGATAAATTTTTTTGAGTATCAGGAAAAAAATTTTTTCTATATTCATATTCATACAAAGCTATATTTTTATGTAATATATGCCAATCTGAAGATACTAGTTTGTTATCATAAACTATCATTTTTATTGTTTTGTTTTTTAAAAGTTTACCTGATAATATATTTAAAAATTATTTTTTCAATAAAAAAAGCCCCGGGTCCGAATACAGAAACGGGGCTCACTGTATCTTAGGGATATCGGCCTGGTTCTAGGCCAGGGCATCGGCCTTGGCGGCCAGGGCCCGGAGATGTGGTCAGAATCGGTGGCGTAGGTATACATATTGGACGTGGCGGCCACGGCAACATTCATACTCATACTTTTCTCCTTCCCTTCTTTAAGGGAGTTTGTTGCCACCCGGTATTGGATGGTGAGTATTATATAATTATTTAAAACCAAAAATCAATACCTTTTGACTTTTGTGGAAAAATAATCATTATGTAACTAATCTATTTTTTTAAACAAAACTATCTTTTCTTGATTTTCCAAAGACTTTCTTGCCTTTTCACAAGAAAGCGGGATTACAGGTTCGTATAGATCTATAAGTACAGAAAGTAAGTATGACAAATTATTCAAACAAAGCTCTAATTCTTTTGGATCTTTTTCTTTTTCCCATGGAGCTTGTTCATTTACATATTTGTTTCCAAAAATAGCTAATGAATGCACCTCATTGAAAGCATTTGAAAGTTCAAACTCATCCATTAATTGAATAGCTTTATTTTTAATATTATCAACTTCTTCTTTGAAATCTTCTTCTATATTTTCAAAGTCATTTATTTTTGCTCCCTTTTTGTTTGCTAAATTCACAACTCTACTTAACAAATTACCAAAATTATCTGCCAATCTTGCATTTATTACATCTTTTAATTCACTTTCTTGATAATTACCATCACCAAAAGTATTCAAATATGCTCATAGATAAAATCTTACATATTCAGCACCATACTTCTCCAATTGGTCAAAAGGAGAAACTACATTACCCAAAGATTTTGACATTTTTTGTCATTCTCAGTCTAGAATATATCCATGCATCAAAAGTTTTTGACTAAAAGGCAAATCTGCACCTGCTAACATCCCTTGCCAAATTCATCATTGAAATCTAAGATTGTCTGGTCCAAAAATTTGAACTCACGGCCACCATTGCTTAAATTCTTCTTCATCGTTTGCATAAGCAATAGTTCAAATATAGTTTGTCAAAGCATCAAACCATACATAAATTACTTGTTCATCATCATTTGGAACAGAAATTCACCAAGGCATTTTTTCCTTTTGTCTAGAAATACTAATATCTTGAATATCTTTGATGAAATTTTTTAATTCATTTATTTTTGAGCTAGGACTTAATACATCAGAATTTTTGTCCAAATATTCAAGAATTTGTTCTTTGTATTTGCTAATAGCAAAAAAATAATTTTCCTCAGAAACAGTAGTGCATTCTTTTTGGTGGATAGGACATTTTCAATCTATTAAGTCTTTTTCAGTTTTGAATTCTTCACAGCCTACACAATATTTTGCAGTATATTCTTTTTTGTATATATCTCACTTATCTAGACAATGTTGCCATATTTTGTAGACATGTTTTTTATGATAATCAGCAGATGTTCTATAGAAAAAGTCATAATCTATTTCAAATTTTTCACAAAAATCTTTGAATTGATCAGCATATTTGTCTACAAATTCTTGTGTACTTACTCACTCTTCTTGAGCTTTTTCATAAATTTTGGAACCATGCTCATCTGTTCATAGATTGAAAAATACATTTTCTTTACCAAGCTTGTTTCTTTGATATCTTGCTATAATATCAGCTTGAATAAACTCCAAAGCATGTCATATATGTGGAGTTGAATTTACATAAGGCAATGTTGTAGTGATGTAGAATTTATTTTGCATTTTATAAAACTTAAAATAATAAAATTTAAATATTATTTCAACTTATAAGAAAAAATGCTAGTTTTTCAAGTTTGAAAGTCTATTTTTTGAGTTAGATAATAAATTTCAAAAATTATATAAAAATTTTAAATCAAATATACATCCTAATCTCTAAGCCCTAACTACTAAACACTAAATACATAAAAAAATAAAATTGAATTTTATTGTTAATTTAGTATAAAGTATTAATACTTTAGTAGTAAATATAATTATGGAACAAATAATAGAAAAGTTTAATCAATTTGTAAAATATACTTTTAGCTGAAAGCTATTAGTTTTTATGTTTGCAGTATTTATATTTATAAATTTGTATAGAGAAATAAATCCAATATTAGTAAATTATTTATTTTTAAATATACCATGAGCTATTACTCCTTGAATAATTCTTTCTAATTTTTCACATATACAACTTTTCCATTTTTTCCTAAATGCATATGGTCTATTTCTACTTTGACCACTAATAGAAAATATTTCTTGAAAAAGAATTCTTATAAAACTAATGCTTTTTTCAATGATATTTGCTACTTTGTGAGTTTGGTTTTTATCACCTAGTGCTGTATTATGATTTTCTTGAGTGCTTATGGGTATGCTTACTTTCGTATTTTTCAAATATAAATATGAATTGTGAATGCTTAGAAATCAAGTTTGATTTTTCTTAGCATTAAATATATTTATATGATTTATGCCTTGAATATCATTTTATTGACACTTATTTGGAGCTATTTGATGATATATATATTACTATTTATTAAAAAAAATTGAAAAATAAACCTCAAGGAGTATAACCTTGAGGCTTAAAAATACATATAGAATTCAAGAATTGTACCACAAATAATAAAACAAGATACAATAAACTTTTGCATTCTTTTCTCCAAAGATTTGAATGTAGTCTATACTATAAATAAATTTTTATAAATATCAATATTTTATAAATTAAAAAAGTAATATGAAAGAACACTATACTGCTTGAATAATAGCTTTTGATAAAGAAAATGTAGTTTTAGCAAAATGATGGCATTGAAATTGGTGATTCCCAAAATGACATATAGAAATTTGAGAAAATAAAATAGATACTGCCATTAGAGAATTTACAGAAGAGACATGAATTCCTGCTAAATTTTTGGAGATTGATAGTAATAAAGAATTAAAAGAAAACTACATTTTTGAAAAAAATTGAGAAAAAAGAAAAAAATATCTAAGTTTTTTTATTGCAAATTTGAAAAATTGATATGAGAAACATATCCAAAAACAAGAATGAGAAATCTTAGAAATAAAATTAGTGAAAATAAATGAAGTTAAAAACTTTTTAAGCTTTGAAGAAAGTAAAAATACATTCGAAAAAGTAATTAATATTATTTCTTAGAAATCTTTCAATATATAAATTCATCAATAAATTCTCAATCAGAAAATATATGCTCTTTCAACCTTCATTCTAGTTTAAATCAAAGCTTCTTTAGTATTAATAATCACCTATCATTATCTGAACGAGTTCTTGCATAAATTTTTTTCAATCAAAAATGATTGAAACCTAATTTCATAAACTCTTTCAAGGCATTGGTCATTATTCATTTTCACTGATATTCTTTTCAAAGCCAATAAGCTACTTCAGCATTTTTATTTTTTTCATCATAATCAATAAATCAGATCATTCATACTATCTCTCAAGTCATATTATCTTCAATTCACAATTGATAACTAATTCATGTATCAATCTCATTATTTGCTCTTTCTATAAATTCATAAGCATCTTGAATCGTATATGGATGATGTATATTTGCAAATTTAGCTATTTCTTGATCATCTACATGTTTTTGTATAGAAAAAGCATCATCTTCATTTATTCTTCTAATTTTAAAATTATTTAACAATATCTCAAAATTTGAATAATCTTGATAACAAACTATTTCACCTTCTAGAAATGGTTCATCAAATCAAAAATGATCATCAATGGCTTCATCTGTAGGATCTACTGATAAAACATGATAAATATCATTTGAAACTAAAGATAATATCCTAGAATCATTAACTTTTCACCATACTGAAAATCTTTCTTGAATGCCTCTTTTTTTATTTTGACATGTCATTATATATTTTTTTAGTCTATCTGACATAGTTTATAGTTATTTTAAAATTAAAACTTCGAATATATAACAATTAAATCAAAAATGTCAATAATAAATTTAAAAACATAAATATAATTATTAAGTTTATTTATATTATAAAGTTCATATATATTAAGACTTGATTTAAAAGAAATATTTTTTAAACTAAAAAAATTTAATAAATTAATATCAATGATGAAAAAAATACTTGTATGATTATCTTGAGGAGTAGATAGTGCTGTAACTGCTT
>CAZACQ010000014.1:0-17313 GCA_964483725.1 uncultured Candidatus Peribacteria bacterium
TCATCTTCTTCATCAGTCATTTCTTCGTCTTCTTCATCAGTCATTTCTTCGTCTTGAACATCATTATCAAGATCTGTATCCATATCTTCAACACATGCTGCTAAAAATGATAAAGAGAACAATCATAAAATCAATAATATCAATCTGTTAGACATAATTTTTAATTAATTAATAAATAAATGTTTTATATTTATAATGTTTAAAATAAGATTTTTCAAGTAGTTTGAAAATAATATAAAAAAATAATAAAGAATGAAAATGTGATAAATTAGCCATTTTCAAAGGAAAACTAAGTTTAATTATAAGAAAAACTTGACTAACAAGCTATTGTATGTATATATAGTTAAATATTTATAAATTAGAATAAAAATGAAAATTAGAATATTAAATATTTCTGATAGTGATAAAGATCGAAAGTTTTGAATAGATGAATTCAAAAAAAGATTATGAAACAAATTAGAAATAGAGAATATAAAACCTGAAAAAAATTGAACAAAAGAAAATATAATAAATAAAGAAACTGATAAAATAATAAAAAAAATTGATAAAGAAAATAATTATAAAATTTTATTAGATATTGATTGAGAACAATTAAATAGTATAGAATTAGCCAAACAAATAAATAAATTAAATCATATTACTTTCATAATTGCTTGACCATATTGATTAAACAAAGAAAAAATATCTAAATATATAAATAAAAAAATATCTTTATGAAGAATTACTATGCCTCATTGACTTGCAAAATTAGTATTATTAGAGCAAATATATAGATCTTGGACAATAAATACTAATAAAAAATACCATTATTAAAAAAGCTAGATTATAATCTAGCTTTTTTAATAATTATCTTAAATAATTTTCAATATCTATTGCAGCCATACATCAAGTTCCTGCAGATGTAACTGCTTGTCTATAATGTTTATCTTGAACATCTCAAGCAGCAAAAACTCATTCAACAGAAGTTTTTGTAGTACCAGCTTTTGTAATTATATAACCATCATCATCTAAATCCAATTGTCATTCTAAAAAGTCTGTATTAGGTTTATGTCAAATTGCATAAAATAATCATCACAAATCCTTTTCATAATACTCATCATCCTTATTATTATAAACAAGTACTTTTTGTAATAACATTTCACCCATTGCTTCCTTTACTTCAGTATTCCATAAAATTTCAATTTTATCATTATCAAATGCTCTTTGTTGCATAACTTTAGAAGCTCTAAACTCATCTCTTCTTACAAACATATATACTTTACTTGCAAATTTAGTTAGATGCAGTGCTTCTTCTATTGCAGAATCTCATCAACCAACAATTCATAATTCTTTATTTCTAAAAACTGGTAAAGCTCAATCACATACAGCACAAGCAGATATTCATTTTTGCCAAAAATCATCTTCTCATTTTATTCCCAATCTTTTAGCTATTGCTCAAGTAGAAATTATAATAGTTTTTGTCTCATAAACATCATCTCATACAAAAACTTTAAAAGGTTTTCAAGATAAATCTACCTTATCAACAGTTTTTGTTTCAATTCTAACTCATGAATTAACTGACTGTTGTCTCATTTCTTCCATTAGCTTTGGTCAAGAAATTCAATTAGGAAATCAAGGATAATTTTCTACTTCATTAGTAGTAGTTAATTGTCATCAAGCAGAAACTCATCAAGCCATATTTCATTCAAACATCAAGGGATCAAGCATAGCTCTTCAAGTATAAATTCAAGCAGTATGTCAAGCTGGTCAAGATCAAATAATTATAACATTTTCCATTGATTTTTAATTTAATTTATAAAACATAGTATTATTATCCAGATTTTTGTCTACTTTACAAAATTAAATATTAAACTTAAATTAGATAAATTTATTAATAGAAAGTTTTTCTTCCTCTCATGTTTCCATATTTTTTATTATTATAACTCAGTCTTGTTTTTCTTTTTCTCAAAATATTACAACATTTTTAGCTCATTTTTTATTTGCCAACTGTAATTGCTTTTTAAATTTATCTTCAAATGGATATATTTCAATTTTGTATCATTTTTTATAAAACACTGAAAGAATTGATAATATGTCTGTATAAGTATCATCAAAATTTATGAAAAAATAATCTGGTCACAATGAAAATTCCTTATTCACTAATCATTTATCCAATATCAATGATAATAACCTATCTACTCAAATACTTCAACCAACTCAAGAACAGTCTTTTTTAGGATCAAGAAATTTAGTTAATCAATCATATCTTCCTCAAGAACAGACACTTCAAAAACCCTCATATCAAGATACAAATGTTTCAAAGACCATTCATGTATAATAATCTAGTCCCCTGATTATTCACAAATTAATCTTATAATTCATATCTATTCAGATAGATTCAGATATAGCCAATATCTGTGATATAGTAATTTTAAGTTCATTTATTCAAGCAGTATATTCATCAGAAGAAACAATATCAGATATACTATCAAGTTCTGATATATCAAAATCAGATGATATCAAAGATAATAACTTTTCTATATCATCATAAGACAATCAAAGTGCATTAGATTCCTTATAAAACTCATCTTTTGTTATCTTTTCATATTTGTCTATCAATATTGCTAAATTATTTTTTTGATTATCATCTTTAGAAATTGCATCCAAAAAACTCGAAATTATTTTTTTATTGTTAATATTAATTATAAAGTCTACATTCAATCATAGCTTTTTTTTTATTTTTAATAATGCTGTATACAAAACAACAACAATTTCTGAATCATAGTGAAAAATATTATCAAATTTTTCTTGATTCCATATTACATCAATATCAGCTTGAGTAAACTCCTTAAACCTTCATTTTTGTTGTCTTTCTCATCTTCGTACTTTTCAAATTTGGTATTTTTTAAAAGGAAAAGACAATTCATTATAGTAATCAATTACATATCTTGCAAAAGGAATAGTATGATCAAAGTGTAATGAATATGATTTTGGATCCTCTATTCACTGAGCTAATCAATATAATCAAAAAATTTGTTTGCTTGCTTCTTCTCATCACTTAGCTAATAAAACATTATTAGACTCAACAGCTGGTGTTTGTATATTAATATAACTAGATTTTGAAAATATATATTCAATATTATCAACTAGTTCTTTATAAATTAACTGCTCTTCTGGTGTATATTCTAAAAATCATCCAGGTTTTAACATATTATTTTATTTTAATATAAAAATACTATTTCATCTAGAGCTTAAACTTGTTTCCAACTCTTTAAATTTATCATATCATAACTTATCACAATAATAATTGTAATCAATCTCATCTACAAGAATTATTGAATCATTATAATGATTTGAATCATTAAGCTCTTCTATTAAAAATAGTGAATATATTCATTCATTATCAGAAAATTTATAATTTTTACAATTAACATCAGAATAATTTAAAAAATCTTCTAAGCTTACTTCATTATTTAACAATTTTTTATAATTCATAAAAATGTATCAATAAATTGAATATGAAAACAATTCATAGTTAGACTTTTTTTCCAAAGTACTTGCAAGTTCATCAAATACAGACAAATTAGTTATATTATTTAAATCAATAAATAAATTTAGTTTATCTCTCATCAAAAAATATTAAAAATAAAACTTATTAAAGTTCATATTAATTAATTTAAAATCAAAATCAATATATAATATATACGGCAATTATAATTAATTTCAGTGCAAATCATCATAGAACTCTTCTCCTAATCAATTATTGCAGATCTCCTCAACTATCAACAAGCTTCTTTTAAAATCAGCACTAGTTATAAAATCTTGATTTATAGTCACTCATATGGAAGTAGATGATAAAAGAAGCTTATCAAATAATTCAGTTATTTCATCATCACTCATACTATAATATTTTTCTTTAATATCAGCAATTCTTTGATCTACTGTCATAGCATCAACAAGTTCTCAGCTAAAATCTAAGCCTTTATCAAAAGATGCTTCAGTTGTTTCAATTCTTCATAAATCAATATCTTTTTCAGACATATTAAATTTAGTTATTATTAAATGTTTTATATATTAGTTTTAATCTATTTAAAATCAAGAAAACTTTAACAATAAAATCGAACAATCTATTGACTTATTTTATAATATAAATAATATATGTTCCCTTTTCAAAAAGGAGAAACATCATGTCTGAAGAAACAATAGAAATCAAGTGCCCTGATGGGCAGACTCGTAAGTTTTTGATTCAAAAAGAGGGTGTTTTTGGATCAAAATATGCAATTTACGAAATAAGAGGCTTTGGCAACACTAAAATTGCTGAATCTCCAAACAGAAAAAGTGTGGCAGATATTATCAGACTACACTTTCCAAACAATTGAAAACAAAATGTGCTAGGGTTATCTACCCTAGCACAGATTTTTTCATTAAATATCAGACCAATCTAATAATAATTTTTCTCAAGTTTTTCTCTTAATTAGTTCTACTACATTATCTCAATTTTCTAATGTTTTATCTGATACAACAATTTGATAAGGATATCATATTAAGTCTGCATCTTTAAGCTTGAATCAAGGTGACTGCTCTCTATCATCAATCAATACTTCTTTTCATGATTTATACATAGCATCATAAATTTCTTCAGCTTTCTTAATTCATTTTTCTCATATAGGAATAATAACATATTTATAAGGAGCTACTGTCTCAGGCCACACTATTCATTTTTCATCATTAAAAACTTCAACCAAGACAGCCATCAAACGAGATATTCATATTCAATAACATCACATTTGTACATATTCTTTTTTATTATCTTTATTTGTATAAGTCAAATCAAACGACTTAGAAAACCTATCATATAATTTAAAAATGTTTCATACTTCTGCTGCTTTCTGCTTAGTTAATTTTCTTCATAAAGTTTTTGAAAATATAGATAAAACTTCATCTCATTTTTTTTCTAATTCAAATTTATCAGACATCTTTTCAGCTAACTCTTCATTAATAGCATAATTTGATTCTTCATCAATCCAAATATTATCTTCTCAAGCCTGAGTTAATGTTTGAAATTCAATTGAAGGCTTATCAGAGAAATCTCAACCAGGTGCTTCTACTTCATATGTTAAATCTCAAAGTCATAATCTATTGTACACATTCCTATAAGCAGATATAACCTTATCAAAATAAGTATCTAGATCGGATTCATTTTCATGAAATGAATAAAGATCTTTCATCATAAACTCTCTTCACCTCAAAAGTCAAGATTTTGCTCTTTTTTCATTTCTAAACTTATTTTGTATTTGAAATACAGATTTTGGTAAATCTTTATGTGAAGATATATATTTAGCTAATAATGGAGTTACAATTTCCTCATGAGTAGAATTAAGAGCATAGTCATGTCATGTGGCTCATTCTAACTTAAACAAGACATCAATTTCATCCCATCTTCAAGTCTTATCCCAAGTTTGTTTAGGAGCTAATGCTGGCATATAAATTTCATTTGCTCCAATACTAAACATTTCTTCTCTTACAATATTTTCTATTTTTTTAAGAACAATATTTCACATAGGCAAGTATGTGTAAACTCATGCCATAACTTTATCTACAAATCATCATCTAATCAAAAGTTGAGCATTAATTGAAATTTCCTCATATCAAACTTGTTTTAAGCTTTTAACAAATGTATTAGAAAGTCTCATATTTTATTTTATATATATTTAAATTATAATTTAAGTGTATTTCATTTTGAAGAAGTTTTTTCTAAATACTTCATTCTTTCAATATAATCTTGAATACCTAATAATTTCTGCAGTCCTTCATGTTCTTTTAATTTTTGTAAAACTTTCTGTTCTATCTGTCTTACTCTTTCTCTTGTAACATTAAATTCAGCTCAAACCTGTTCTAATGTATATCTAGGTCAATCAATTCAGTATCTCATTTTAATTATTTTAGCTTCTCTTTCATCAAGCATATCCAAAATTTTATCCAAGTTTGATGAAATTGTTTGTTTTTCTACATAATCATCTGGTGTAAGAGTTTTTTCATCTGCAATTAAATCTCAAATACTATTTTTACCATCATCTCATACTTCAGCATCCAAGGAAATATTTCAAAATATAACTTCCTCTAATTTTTTAACTTTTTTATAAGGAAATCATAGATATTTAGAAATTTCTTTAGCATTAGGCTCTCTTCAGTATCTTTGAAAAAGCTCCTGTGAAGCTCTATTAAATGCATTAATTTCATCAATTAAGTGTACAGGTATTCTTACATTTTTTGTAATATCTGCAATAGATTTTGTTATAGATTGTTTTATCCACCAAGTAGCATAAGTTGAAAATTTAAAGTCTTTACTAGGATCAAACTTTTCAATTGCTTTTATCAAACCAATGTTTCACTCTTGAATCAAATCCATAAAAGATAACCTAGATCATAGAAACCTTTTTGCAATACTAATCACTAATCTTAAATTAGATTCCATAAGCTTTTTCTTAGCTTCATCATCTCATTTTTTAATAGCATTCGCTAAGTCTTTTTCTTCTTGTGCTGTTAATAATGGTATTTTTGAAATATCATTAAAATACAACTTAATGAAATCTTTGTATTGTTGGTCATTTATATTGTGTTCAGTGTCATACAAGGATACTGAACCAAGTTTTCTTTCTTTTGTTCATTCATTTGCCTCTCTTTCTAGTATTTCTTCAATTGTCTCTATTTTAATTCACAATTTATCTGCTATATCATAAAACTTTTCTACAAGTTCAATTTGTTCATCAATATTACTTAATTTACTAATAATTTCATCTTCAGTAATATATCATTTATCCAATCATTTGCTCATAGTATCCTGCAAATCTAGTGGAAGTTCTTTAATATCATCTTTTAACTTATCCCAAAGTCTTTGTTTAGCCATAAATTTATATTATTATAATATTATAAAATAATTTTTTAACACAAAAAACACTTACACATTTCAAGTATAATATAAGTATTTTTCAAAAAAAATCAATAAAAAAACTATAGTAAATTTAATTACTATAGTTTTTATTTGTTTTATTGAGTTTATTTATTTGGATTTTCATGTGTACAAATATACCAATCCTTACAATTGTATTTTTCTTGGTTAGATTTTGCATCTTCCATATTTGTAGCTGGTGGAACAATTACATCATCTCAGAATATTTCATTATTTGGCCAATCACATGCAGTTGCTCTTCAGTGTTCATAAGTAATTTGTAAAGAGTCAATTACTCTAATTATCTCATCTATATTTCTACCATTTGTCAGTGGATAATACATTAATGTAGCAATTTTTCATTCAGGATTAATTATAAACACAGCTCTAACTGTATGAGAATCATCAGCTTCTGGTTGAAGCATTCAGTATTCATAAGCTATCTTTGGATGAGCAACTATTGGGAATGTTATATCAACTCAAAATTTTTCTTTAATATTATTAACCCAAGCAATATGTGATTGTATTCAGTCAATTGAGTATCAAATAAGTTCTACATTTCTTTTATTAAACTCCTCAATTTTATTTTGGAATCATATAAATTCTGTAGTACATACAGGTGTAAAGTCTGCAGGATGTGAGAACAAAACTACCCATTTACCCTTGTAATCATTAGGGAAGTTTATGAATCATTTTGTACTAGGAGCATTAAATTCAGGAGCCTGTTCTCATATCAATGGTATTCTCATTTCATTATTTTCCATTTTTACTTTGTTTAGTATATAAATTTAAAAGATGAATATAATTCATCTTGCTATAATTTAAATGTTTTTATATAATATCAAAACTATAATGTTAAATACCTAATATTAGGTAAATAGATTTTGATTAGAATAAAAGTAAATGAAAATCAATAATAACCAACAAAGAACTAAGGGCCAAAACTTTATTTGGAAACTTGATTTAATTGTTTTATGAGAAAAAACAATCATTCAAAGAATTCATCATATAAATCAACCCAAAACTGTAACAATCAAAAGTTTTTTTTCACTTATACGACTTTTAGATGTAACTGAATTATATTTATCAAGTCAAAAAAGAAAAAACAAATAAAGGTTAATTAATATAAGATATATAATAAACAAATTAGTTATTGAAAATGACAACACATTAAATATAATTAAATCCAACATTTTAGAAGAAATAATAATAAATTATGATAATAAATTCTCAAGAAGAAATGCAAAAGTTTGCAAAAGAACTATTTGATAAGTGACATAAAAGAATCTTATTATACTGAGATCTATGAGCCTGAAAGACACAATTTACTCAGTGATTTGCAAACAAATTAGGAATTGAAGAATTTGAAATACAAAGTCCTACTTATACTTATATGAATGAATATCAATCAAAATTATTGCACATTGATATGTATAGAATTGAGGAAATTCAAGAACTTATTGAAAAATGAATAATCGATAAAATAGAAGAATATGAATATATTTGTATAGAATGGCCAAAATTTGAAGATAGTTATATTGATGATGATTTTTTAAAGATACAAATTAATAAACTTGATGAAACAAAAAGAGAAATTATTTTCTAAAGTATTTCTCTAGTCTAGAAATTCACTCTTGTAAATCATCAAAGTCTCTACCAAAACATAAACGAAAATATCATTTTCATCTTTCTCAAAAACCAGATCATGGAACCAAGGCAAGTTTTGTTTCATTTAAAATTTTTAGACACTCATTATAATCATCCTTGGTATATTTAAATCTTCAAAAAATAAAATAAGCAGCACTTGGACTATCAAATTCTATATAAGCAGATAATTTTTGAAGTTCTTTTACTGCATAATCTCTTCTTTTTTGTAGATCTTTTCTTACTTTTTCAGTCCAAGAATCATATATTTCAAAGCTAGCAAGTGCAGCCCACTGACTATGTACTGGTGCACATGTAATAAGTCAATCATGCACTTTTACAATCTCTGAGCTAAGACATGAATCTGCTAAAAAATATCAAACTCTCCATCAAGTCATTCAAAATGACTTTGACCAGGAATTAACTATAATTAAATTAGACTTGTATTCTTCATAAAGACTTACTGCTGAGAGAAACTCATTTCAATCAAATAAAAATTCATCATAAACTTCATCAACTACCAAAACGATTTCTTTGTCTTTAATATAATCTAAAATTTTTCTTAATTTTTCTATAGAAAAAATTGATCAAGTTGGATTATTAGGATTTGCAATTATTATTGCTTTAGTATTTTCATTAATAGAAGAAATTAAATTATCAACATCTAAATCTAAGTTATCATCCAAAGAAACATAATTTGGTTTTCATTTACTTGCCATTATACATCAAGAATATGATGCATAACAAGGATCAATTAATATTACTTCATCATCTTGTCATACAAAAGTAAGAAGTATACTTGAGATTGCTTGAATTGCTCCTGCAGTAATTACTATTTCATTTTGGAAATCAATATCTACTCAAAGTTTTTGATAATACCTAAGAGCTATCTGTTGTCTCAATTGAGGGATTCAAGCTGTGATACTGTATCTATTAGTTTGTCAAGATTTAATTTTTTCTAATACAAATTCTTGTATAGCATCAGGAGTAGGATACCAAGGTATTCATTGAGCTAAGCTTACTACATTTGAAAGCTTAGAAGCTTCATTTTCCATTTTTTTTATCAAAGACATTTCATGTTCTTGTAAAACACACTTCATATATATTTTACTAAATAATAAAAATCTATAGACAACTGTTTAGATTTATTTTTTATGAGCACAAACTTTCTATAGAAACTCTTTCTTGAGACATATCATCTCTATTTCTAATAGTAACAGTATCATCTTCCAAAGTTTGATGATCAATAGTAATACAGTAAGGAGTTCATATTTCATCTTGTCTACGATATCTTTTTCATATATTACCACTAGTGTCAAATTCACATAAATTATTTTTTGATAATTTTTGAAATACTTCTCTAGCTTTATTATACATATCTTCTTTTTTCTCCATTAGTGGCAATACAGCATACTTCACTGGAGCTATATTTTCAGGAAACCTCACTACTACTCTACTTTGAGTATTTCATTTTGGATCTGTATACTCTTCTTCATCATAAAACTCCATCATACATGCAAAAACCATTCTAGTAAGACCAAAACTAGGTTCAATTACATGAGGTATATATCTTTTTCATGTTTTTGGATCATTGTACTGCAAATCTTTACCAGAAAATTCTTGATGTTGTTTCAAATCAAAATCAGTTCTATATGCCAAACCTTGCAATTCACCCCATCCCCAAGGATAGTTGTATTCTACATCAACAGTTGCTTTACTATAATGAGATAGCTCATCTTTTTCATGATCTCTGAATCTCAAATTCTCATCAGAAAATCAAAGAACTTCTTTCCAAAATTTATAAGAAGATTCTTTCCATTGTTCAAAGTGTTTCATAGCTTCTTGCTCATCATTTTCTACAAAATATTCTATCTCTGCTTGTTCAAACTCTCTAACTCTATAAAGAAATTGTCATGGAGTTATTTCATTTCTAAATGACTTACCTATTTGAGCAATACCAAAAGGAACTCTATTTCTTGTAGTATCCAATACATTTTTGAAATTTAAAAATATTCATTGAGCAGTTTCGGGCCTTAGCCATATTTTACTATCTTCATTTGCTAGAACTCATTGATAAGTATAATACATCATGTTGAAATTCCTAACATCAGTCCAATCAGCTTTTTTTCAATTATCAGGATTTTTAAGATCAAAATCTATAATAAATTTAGCCATATTTTCGTTTCACCAAGACTCTGGTATCAAGTTGTCTACATCTATAACTTCCTGTATTTTTTTCAAAACTTCATCATCAGATAGTTCTTTTTTCATATTATCAATATAGTCTTCAATAATTTTATCAGCTCTATATCTTTTTCAAGTAATTTTATCATCAACCAAAGGGTCACTAAAATTTGATGTATGCCCACTTGCATCCCAAGTTCTTGGATGCATAAGGATTTGACTATCCATTCAAACCATATCTTCTCTAGTGCTTACAAAAAATTCCCACCACAAGTCTTGAACATTTTTTTTAAGTTGAGAACCATAAGGACCCCAATCCCAAGCATTTGCCAAACCTCAATAAATATCACTACCTGGATAAACAAATCATTTTCTTTTTGCCCAAGATGTAACTGTATCTAAATTATATGACATTTATTATTTTTAATTATTTAAAGTAAATAAGCTATTTATATATAATTAAGTTATGTTTTCAAGGAGTATTTTAAAATCAAATCTAATATTATCTATATAAATTAGTTGAAATAGATTTGTTGATTATTATTGTTAAAAACAAATATTTATAAGCTAAAGTATACAGATTTATGTTGATAAATAATTTGCTAAAATTATTAAAAAGTAAATTAGCAATAACAAGCTGAATAATATCATTTATAATTATTATAAGTATTATGAATCATATGATGGATTATAATTTTATTGTATGAAATCAATGAGAAATTTATGCAAACATTGAATATTATTCAAACTATATTATTGCTATTTTATTTTGATTGATAGTTGCAAGTTTTGTATACAAATTATATTTTTTTAAATCAACATGAATTAAAGAAAGTTCAACATGATTTATCTGAAGTTTTGCAAGCATTTTAGTAATATGATGCCCAGCTTGTACTATAACCCTGGCAACATATATATGAATATGAGGACTCCTCCTTGCTCTACCCTTTGATTGATTAGAAGTTAAATGAGTATGAATATTTTTAATGCTAATTTGATTATACTATATGTTAAGAGATTTAGAAGTATGTAAAATCAAACTAAACAAAAAATAACTTTAATCTAAGCTAATGCTATCTATTATATCATAGACAGTGTCTTTATATTTATTATTAGGACCTACAATTGTATAAAATACAACTAACTTTTTGTCTCAGTAATCAAAAATGTAATATTTATGTTCATTTCAATAACCTCAAATTATTGAAAATTCATAAGCTCAATCTATATTTCAACTATAATCTGGTTTAGACTTTGATTCTAATACCTGAGTTTGTTCATTATATAAATTTTCAGAAAAATCTTCCAAAGATAATTCACTTTCTTCAGAATAAATATATAATATATATCAATCAGTAAGTTGGTAAGTGTCACCTCATCCATCATAAGTAATTTTTGTCATTCAAGCTTCAGTTCATTTTTTAGCATTGTGTGGTATAGAAAAACTTATATTATTTTCACTATCAAAATGTTCTTCAAAATCATCAGAATAAGAAATTAATTTTATTTTTTTTGCATCTCATTGTACTGGGTATGATTCCATTATAGCTCAATCTTCCCATAATTTAACTTTATCATATTTATTGATTCAATCAAAATCCACTCACTTAAATTTGGTTGAATTTGTAATATTGAAGTTTCATGCATTTCACAATATATTTCATATATCTCAATCATAACTATCTCAAGTAAATCATTCTGCAATTAAGATTTTATCTTCATCTTTTTGTAGAACATATCATTTAATATAATAATCTCCTAGTTCATGATCTTGAGTTTTTTTAACTTCTTCAGTTTTTTCAAAATCATCAAAATCAACACCATACATATAATATAAGTATATTCAAAGTAATCATACAAATATATATATAAATCTTTTCATTTTTTATCATTAATTTAAATAAAATTTAAACTATTTATAAACCTTTTAATTGATATTGCAAATAATTTAATTCATAATTTATATTTGAAATAGCTTGTGATTCATAATTAGAATGAAAATATTCTGTTATAAATATTGATTTCCTTTTTTTCAATTTTTTTAAAAATTCAATTCTTTTTGAAACAAAGTACTTATAGTCTATATGTGAATACTCTAGTTGTATATCATGAATATAGTTAATATATGAATTTCTATCTCTTGCAAAAACAGAAAAATCTATATCTGAAATTAAATTATGCTTAATATCTTTTCATTCAGTATCATGATCAATAGTAGTAATAATCAAAGAATATACATCTTCCAAATATGAAAGATCTATATTAAGTTTATCTAAATATACTTTAAATAATTCAGCACTTCTTTTTTCATTTTCTCAATATTTATTATTAGAAGAGTAAAAAATATCATGAAAAAGAATTGCTAGAAATAGCTTTATAAAATCTTCTTCTGATAAGGATTCTTTGATTTCATACAATTTATCAACACATTCAATTATATGCTGCCAATTATGATAGTATCTTCATTCTTCATTATAAGAAAATCTTAAGTTAGAATACAAATAAAAAAAATTATTAGAAATTCATAATTTATGCAATAAAGATTTAATCCTAATCTCAAGGCCAAGATCAGCACTAGAAAGCAAGTTATTGAAAAGTAATCTTATGTCATTTTCTGTTAGGTCATCATTCTTACAAGTAAATAAATTTCAATATTCATCTAACTTATTTTTAGAATATTTATTAAGTTTCTCTTCATAATTAAGTTGAGAATTAGTAGATCATTGAATTTTTTCACCAGAATATCATCTATTAATTAGTCTTTCTTTTTGAAGATCTACTGAAACATCTAAGATAAGCAAATTATTATTAAGTAATTTTTGAAGGTTATTATCAATTATTAAGGCTCAATCCACAAGAACAAATCATCTACTATTTAAAATTCTTTCTTTTAGAAAATATCCAATTAGAGGAATAATTAAAGAGTCCAAATAATGCTTATTATTGATATCTGAAAACACTAGCTTTGATAGCTCTTCCCTTATTATAAATCATTGATCATCTGAAATTCTATTTCAAAATTTTCATATTAACTTATTTCTTAATTCAATACTTTTATTATCAGTATTTGAGGAAAGTATTTCATGTCATATTTTATCCAAATCTATATGATAAAATTCAATTCATTCTTCTTCAGCAATTTTATTAAACATATTAATAATATAAGACTTTCAAGATCATATTACTCAAGTAACTCCAGCAAGATTTATAGATTTTTTTGATTCAAAAAAATGCTTAACATCTAAGCTAATATAATCTGATAAATCTATATCATATTTAGATAATTCTTTTACTTCTTCTTGATTAAAATTTTGAGAACGATAAAAGTCTAATTTGGATATATCTGGTGAAGCTAAACCTTCCAACACATTAACTAGTCTTTGTCAAGTATTATTTCTTATAAAAGAAACTCTTTCATAGATACTAAACCTACTAATATTTCAAGCTTCAATTATAATAGTAGGATTTGAAGATTCATTTATAATTTCTGCATCAGATCTAGTAATAGGGTCAAACTTAGCAATAAATTCCATAGCTAAAAAATTAATATTTATATAACTTATGTATATATATTAGAAAAATTAAGTCAACAAAAAAAGTAGCTTTTAGCTACTTTTTAAAAATTAAGACTTTTCTAGTATTTCATCAATTATTTTTGGCTCAATTTCTTCGTGAATATACCTTTGAATTGGTCTAGCTCAATATTCTGGAGCATAAATTTTATCAATAATTTTTTGTATAGATTTGTTTGTATATCAAGGAATTTTAATATTCTTTTTATCCAACCATTCTTTTGAAAAATCTTTAAATTCTTTCTTAAATATTGTAGTAAGAACCTCTTTTGATAAAGGTTTAAATACAATAGTATTATCCATTCTGTTTATAAGCTCTGGAGGAAGCTCTTCTTTTAGCTTTTCCATCACTCTTTCTTTTACAATTTCAAAATCCTTTTCTTCTTGATTTTCATTTTTTGAATGAGTTCCAAATCAAATTTTTGCAACCTTTTTTCAAAATTCCTCAGATCAAATATTTGATGTAAGAACTATTACTGTATTTTTAAAATCTATCAGTCTTCATTTATTATCTTTCAAAGAACCTTCATCAAGTATTTGTAATAATATATTCAATACATCAGGCGATGCTTTTTCAATTTCATCAAAAAGAACTATACTATATGGATTTCTTCTTACAGATTCAGTCAAAACTCATCATTCGTCATAACCAACATAACCAGGAGCAGAACCTATAAGTTTACTAGAACTATGTCTTTCCATAAACTCAGACATATCTACTCTAATTAGTGCTTTTTTTGACTCAAAAAAATGTTTAGCTAAAAGCTTTGTAATATATGTTTTTCAAACTCATGAAGGTCACATAAACAAGAAAGAAGCTATAGGCTTTTTTCTTTCTACTACAGATATACGGTTTCTTTTTATATGATTAACCATAGTATCTACTGCCTCATCTTGTCAAATAATCTCATCCTTCAAAACAGCATCAAGATTTTTTAATTTTTTAATTTCTGATTCATTTAATTTTGATGATGGTATTCAAGTTTTAATAGACAATATTTCAGAAATGTCTTCTTTTGATACATTTGATCTCAAGTGTCTTGGCAAAGTATTTTGAGATCTAATATGCCTAATTTCTTGTTTCAATCTTTCTTCTTCTTCTTTTAATTCAGCTGCCTTAAAATAGTCTTGATTCAAAATAGATGCTTGTATCTTTTTTTGTAGTTTTTCTAAGTCCTTTTCCACTTTTTTATATTCATCATTATTTTGTAATTTTTGTCACAAAGTAGATTGTCTAGCACAAGCTTCATCTATCAAATCAATCGCCTTATCAGGTAATTGTTTATTTAATATATACCTTATACTTAAATCAACAGCTGAACTTATAGCTTCATCTAAAATATTTACTCAATGAAAGTCCTCAAATTTATTTCTTAATCATTTTAAAACTTCTATTGCATCATCTCTACTAGGTTCATCAACATTAATTTCTTGAAATCTTCTTTTAAGTGCTGGATCTTTTTCAATATGTTTTTGATATTCATCAAATGTTGTTGCTCAAATTAATTGCAACTTACCTCTAGCCAAAAATGGTTTTAACATATTTGCAGCATCAGCTCATCAATCAGTATTTCAAGCTCAAATAATTGTATGTAATTCATCAATAAAAAGAATTATATTATTAGTAGGATCTGTTGCTTCTTGAATAATAGTTTTTAGTCTAGATTCAAACTCACCTCTATATTTAGTTCAAGCTACCAAACTTCAAACATCCAACATAAAAATTCTTTTATTTTTAAGTTTTTCTGGAACATCATCTTCAATAATTTTTTGAGCTAATCACTCAACTATAGCTGTTTTACCTACACCAGCTTCTCAAATCAATAAAGGATTATTTTTAGTTTTTCTAAGTAATGTATAGATTGCCTGCTGTATTTCTGTATCTCTTCAAATAACAGGATCTAAATATCAACTTTTTGCTTCAAATATCAAATCTGTTCAAAAATGCTCAATAGTAAGCTTTTTTTCTTCTTGTTTTATTTCATTATTATTTATCTTACTTTCATCTCATCATCAATCTACTAAATCTTGATCAGATCAATGATTATTTTTAATTAATTTATTATCCCCTAAATTATTTTTTAACATAATCAATAATTCAAATTAAATTCTAAATGTATAAAATATATTGTTTATTTCTTTTTTTTCAACTTTTTTTTGATTTCTTTTACTCATCAAGCAAAAAATCAAAATAGTCATTTAAATTTATCTTTTATCTTTCTCCAAAATCATCTTCATTTTGGAGAACCTGAAAATGCAGATATACCTAGAACTGCTGTTCAAAGTACTCATCATATCAATATTTTATTTAACTTTTTCTCAAATAAGTTTCTCATTCTATCACCTAAACATTTAAAGTGCTACTAATTTATAAAGATTTTAAAAATAAAATCAATAAAAAACACCCACAATTTGGGTGCTTTTTGAATTAAATATATTATATGATAATTATTCACAATATATCCAGTAGGCTTCATCTTCTTTTGCAGTATATCAAGGAATTTGATTTTCAATATCATCTCATTCAACTCATCAAGAGTAATCTCTGTTTAATTCTCTAACTGTAACATCAACAAAATTTGAACAAACATTATCATAATTTAATTCTACTCAATCACCAAAACCTCTAAAGTTTCGTTCATTACTATAACTACTTTCTTTGACTGTTTCACTAAGATTTAATTGTACAGTCATTCAATTTTCACTATTATTTCTAATCCTATATATATTACTAGATCATTCATATCAGCTAATAAAATTTTGACTTTGATTATCCCAATTTAATATATCAACTACACTTGGCTGATCTACAGAATCAATTTCATTTTTGATATATACATAATGCCACTCACCTCCTGGAATTTCAATCTCACAAACTAAATTATTATAATCACAATTTCAAGTAAAATTGGTTATACTATCATCTCAATAATCTCAATCACTTCAATCAACTCAGTCATCATCACTAGCATCAGAATCACTTCA
>CAZACQ010000014.1:17413-29370 GCA_964483725.1 uncultured Candidatus Peribacteria bacterium
AATCTCAATCACTTCAATCAACTCAGTCATCATCACTAGCATCAGAATCACTTCAATCTCAATCACTTCAATCAACTCAGTCATCATCACTAGCATCAGAATCACTTCAATCTCAATCACTTCAATCAACTCAGTCATCATCACTAGCATCAGAATCACTTCAGTCTCAATCAGATGAATCAGTTCAATCGTGTTGTCAATCAGAATATCAATCATAATATGAATCAGAAAGTTCTCAAGAATTTGGATCAGAATCATCTCAAGTTTGAGCAGCATTTAGTCAATCATCATATCATGCCATATATGAATATCAATCATTATATCAGTCTTTTAATCATTGATTATATTCATCTGACTTATCTGGATCATACAAACTACAATCTGGATCTAAATAACAATTATCCTCTCAATCATTATAATCTTCTGCTCACTTAGTAAGTCACTCAGCATATCATTCATCATAAGTTCATCATTGATCATCTTCTGACACATCAGCTTTTTCTTCATCATCTCAAATAAGTCAATCATCATCACTAGATTCAGGGTCACTTAGATAATCATATACATCATTATATCAGTCTTTTAATCATTGATTATACTCATCTGACTTATCTGGATCAGATAAACTACAATCTGGATCTAAATAACAATTACCATCTCAACTTTCAAAAGCTTTAGCTCATTTTTCTACTCAATCAACATATCATTCATCATAAGTTCAAAAATCATCTTCATCAATATCTATCATATCAAACACATCTTCATCTCAAGCTGCATTTTCAAAGTCATAAACTTGCTCCATAACTATTAATATATTCATAATAATGTACCTAGCTAGGTTTATCTCATTATTAGCTTTTGTTTTAATATATCACTGATAATCATCTGTCAAGTAAGCCTTATATCAGTCTTTAATTTCTAATAATCTATCTATTTCCAAATCATATTTATAATAATCAAATCTATAATTTTTAATCATATAAATAATACGATCAAATACATCATTTTTTTTATCTTGTGATATTAGATTTGAATTATAATCAAAATCTAAATCAGTAAATTGAGTATACGAAGCATTAGAAAATGATAAAAATAAAGCTCAAAATAAAGCTATGAAAATATATTTAAATTTCATTTTTGTTTTTTATATTATAAATACTAAAAGCAAGTGAAATAATAATGGCTATAAAAAGTATAGAATATAATAATGGACCAGTTTCAGGATCTCACATAGATTCATAATTAATATTTTTGTTTTCTACAGTTTCTTCTTGAAATTGCACATACTCACCATCTTGGTTGATTTGCAATCTAACATTATAAAGTCATGGAGAATCCAAATGAATATCTTCACCAAAATGCTCAGAATGATAATTGTTTAAATCCCTAGTAATCAAAACTAATGGGCTATACTCATCTATATCAATATCCCAATCTATTGATAAATATGCATCATCTCATTCTTCATATACATTAAAATCAGCTTTAGGTATTTGTTTTTCTTCTGGAGCTGCTGCTTCATGCATATCATCTTCAAAATCATCAAAGGCATCTTCAAAATCATCATCAGTTTCTTCTTCATTAATATCTGACTCTTCATAATCAATATCCTCAAATAAATCATCAAATGTATCAGCTGCAAATGAATAATTTAATATAAGTAATAATATAGCTACGATAGATAATATATTTTTCATTTTTATTTTTATATAATATAAATTAATCAAATTATAAACAATAAGCCCATATATGTCAACACTTAAATATTATTAAGTTCCTCCCTAGTGCTTGGTCCAAAAAATCACCTCACTGATAAAGGAGTGTCAGAATCAACAATACCTTTATCCTTTTGGAAACTATATACAGATGATATTGTATTTGAATCATACTTAGAAGTTTTATCTCATTCAAAGTATCAAAGTTCATAAAGCTTTTTTTGTAACTCTAAGACATCTTCACCACTAGATCATTTTCATAATGATCTTTCAAAAACAAATCATTTTTTTTCTTTACTTTCTATATCTTTTGTATTTTCTTGAGCTTTTTCTTCATCAGATTCCTCAATTCAAGCTGCCAAAGCTATATCTTCAGAATCTTCTTTTTCTTCAGTTAGTATTTCATCTTCTTGAAATTTTAAATTGTTTTCATAATTTTTATACATATTATTATCAAAATATCACAATTCTATAGCTTTATCCTTCATAGCCTGTCTTGTTCTAGGTCAAAAATATCAACATACAGACTCGCCTCTACTAGCTAATCATTTATTTTCTTGAAATTTACATACAGCATCTCTAGTAATTGGTCAAAAAAATCAAGTTATGTTTTCATATGATACATATCACAAATTATGAAGATAAGATTGCATAGTTCTTACAAATTCATCTCTTCTTCACGGGCTTAGATATACAGACCATAATGCAACATCAAAGAATTCTTGATGCACTTTAAATGAATCAAAATCAAATCAAGCTTCACTCTCTCATCAACAAACATATCAGGACATTCTTTTTTTTCAAAAACTCAGTGCTCTTTTTAATCATTCTTCTCAATATCACATCCAAATATCAATTCTATCATGAGAGTATCATCTTTCCCCTGCATTTACAATTGCTTGTCATCTATCATGAACCTCTCAAACTCAATGACCTGGAAAATAAATTTTCTTACCAAATTCATAATTTCTTGGAGCTGCAATCATTCAATTAAAAACTGCTTTACCACTTGCTCAATGAGTTCACATTCAATTTAATCTAAGTTCTCTAGAATAATCTGATCTATAATAAAAGTCTTGTCAAGAAACTGCAGAATAATATCATGAAACTATAAAAGTTCTGGCTGTACAATTAGATGTATCAATTTCTGATGCTGAAGCAAAATATGGTAAAAAAAATATAAAAAATAAAAGATACCTTAATTTGTAATACATTTTTATTTTAGTTTTTATTAATAAATATTGATACACAATATTTTAAAGATAAAAAAAAATACTACAAAAAATAGTATTTTTTAAATGAATAAACAGTTGACATTTTTAAATTATATTATTTAGCTTTTATTTCTATATTTATTTTATTCTTATTTTTTCAATTAGAAATTTGAACCTCATATTTTCAAGTTTCTTCAATTTTTCAATCAAGCTTAATATTGCTAGCCTCTAACTTAACTTTATAAGCTTTCAATATCTCCAAAGATATCAACTTACTATCAACTTTTTCATATAATTTTCAATTTGGACCTGCTGATCTTTGAATTATAAATGATTTTCATTTAAGATCTTCTATCATTTCTTTATATTTATTTATTTCATCCTGCTTTTCTTTTTCCTTTTTAGATTCTTTTTGTTTTATTGAATTTACATCAGTACTATCAGCTAACTTTGCATATCATTTAGGAATTAATGAATTCTTAGCATAAGCTGGACTTACTTGCAATAATGTTCATTTATTTCATAAATTTGCTACATTTTGCAAAAGTATAATATCTACTTTTTTTGATTTCTTTGCCATTTTATTATAATTAAAAAATAAATTAATAACTCATTAGATGTAAATGCACATGAAAAACTTCTTGTCAATTTTCTTTTCATGAGTTCATCAAAAGCTTACATCAATTTAATCATTTGTTTTCTACTATTTCCCAAGCAACATCATAAAGTCATTTTATAATTTTTTTATCTTCTTTTTCTGAAGTAGTATGAAAAGACTCTATATGTTTTTTAGGAATTATTAGTATATGTGTATCTGCTTTTGGATATATATCATTAAATGCAATATAATCATCATTTTCATATACTATATCAGCTGGTATTTCTTTGTTTACTATTTTACAAAATATGCAATCCATTAATTTTTATTTTTAAATTTTAAATACTATTTTATAATATTCATTTGATTAGCATTTTCAAGCAATTTACTTGAAATTTAAAGCAAAATATCAAAGATACAAAAAATAATATAAATTATAAAAACTCAGACAAATCCAAAACTTTCATCTCATCACCAAAACTATTTACAAACTCTTCATCATGACTGATAAGCACAAGTCATCATTGAAAATTATTCAATGCTTCAGAAATCACTGGAATATGACGAAAATTAATATGATTTGTAGGTTCATCCATCACCAACAAATCTGGTTTTTGAAGATAAAATCTTGCATAAGACAAAAGTCATTTTTGTCATTCAGATAATGAAGAAACCTTATTTTTCAACAAATGAGATAACATAAACCTACCAGCAGCAGAATATATATCTTGCTGGATTACTCACTCAGCTACCTCTTCCAAAGATTCCCATACTGTCATATCCATATCCAATGCATCAAAATCTTGACTATAATATCAAACATTTACATCACTAGTTATCTTGGCATCTTTATCTTCTTTGGATACAAGATTTTTCAACAAAGTAGACTTACCAATACCATTTGGTCATTTTATCAATAGTCTCTCCTTTTTCTTAATTTGTAAGTTTTTATTAACTGTTTTGATTTCTCAATCAGAGCCAACAAAACTTAATTTATTGATCTCAAGCATAGGTCAATTATAATTTTCAAATTTTATATCAAAATTTGGAAGTGTTTTATCATCTTTTCTTACAGAAACTTTTTCTTCTTCAGCTTCTTCTACATCCTCTCTCATCTTTTTAGCCATTTTTCTCATTTTTCATCATTTATTTGAAAAATAATTTATTTTGTCTTTGGCTTCTTTAAGTTTCTTTTCTGCTCTTGCATTTTGGGACTGCTCTTTCTCTATCTGAGCTTTGATATCTTCCAATACAGTATAATAATCTCCCCAATATTGCTCTACAGAATTATCATTTTTGTTCAGATACAAAACTCAATCTGTAAACATATTCAAAAAGTCAGCATCATGACTAATTACGATTACAGTTTTCATATAAGTTAGCAAAAATCAAATCAAATCACCTATTCATTCACTATCCAAATTATTGGTAGGTTCATCCAAAAGCAAAATATCAGGATCTTGTATCAAAGCTTGAGCCAAAAGCAACCTAGCTTGTTGACCACCAGAAAAATTATGTAACTTTTTATCTAAATCGGCTTTTAGATTTACTTCTTTTAGTACATTATTGATTTTCATATCAAGTTGATAGTCTTTTTCATCAAAAACTTGATCAAAATATTCTCTCACAGTCATATCCATCTGATCTCTTGGAATACTTTGTCTTGCTATAGCTACAGAATTCCCATCTACAATATTTATTTTACCAGATTGTGGCTGCAATTCTCACATAATCAACTTAAAAATAGTAGATTTTCCTGCCCCATTTTGTCACATTATAGTGATTTTTGTATTTTCACGAACAGAAAATGAAGCATGATCCAATAATAAATTATCTTCATCGCCAGTATAAGAAAAAGATACTTCATCAAAACGAAGTATTACATTGTTTTGGTTTGACATACATTAATTATTTATCTATCTAAATAGATTTTTTATAAATATTTAAGAAATTTTATCAAGCTATTATATATAATTAAGCTTGTCTAAATTTAAAAGTATTTCATAAATTTTGATGAGCACTAATTCAATTTAATTCAGAATTTCAGTCAATCAACAAATCATCTACAATAGAAATAAACTCACCTGAATCTATTGTATGATCAAGACTATTTCAAGCTGCAGATCAAGAAATAACAATATCTCAATTATTATTACTAAATTCCATAGTATATCAATCACCTGGCTCTGCTTCATGCCAATCCCATCATCTTCAAGGAACCATAGAGTCCCATTCATACTCAATAATATAATTATTACTACCAATTTCTAGTTGATAATTTTCATTAAAATTTATTTGACCAGGTAATTCTATAGCCTTTTCTTGGGCCTTAGACTCCAAAGCAGCTTGTTTATCAGAATCTTCAAAATAACTTATATTTATTGGTAAACTTGTTCATGAATTTCTTATTGAATTTTGAACTGAAAAATATCTAATATCTAATATTTCTTGCTCAGTCAAATTTTCAATTTGTTCAATTGATAAGTTTTGAAAGCTTTCATAACTATCTATATTCACTTCTCAATCCGCTTCCTCGCTAGTCTCAACTTCCTCATCACTAGATTCTTCATACTCTGTCCAATCTAGTAATTTGGTTCATTCATTAAATGAAGCTTTATAAGCTGAATTTTCTGTTTCAAACAAAACAGCATTTATATCAGAAAAACTTGTTTCATCATTCATATCTGATATATTATCAGATATATAGTCATAATTTACCTTAAGTAAAGTGACATACCTATTCAAAAAAGCTCTTTCATCAGGATTTAAATTTTTGGGCTCATCTTGTTCAGACAAATAGTTTCTTATTTCAGAAACTAAATCATCTATAGAGTAAGCATCATCATTAAGTTTATCATAAATATTCTCAAATGGAATAGAATCAAGCTTATTTAAAGTTGATTTGATATTTGACTCACTATCAGAAAATCACTTTTCTAATAATAATTTACTTATTTTCTCATTTTGACCTACTTCTTTATTTTCAGAAGATTCTTTATCTCACCAGATAAGATCAGCAATAAAGTTTCATATATCTCAAAGTCACCTTACAAATCATTCTATTCAAGAAGCTTCACTACTTTCTGAGTCACTAGAAGACTCTGATTCTACTGAACTATCTCATGAAGCAGAAACTCTTTCAACTCTAAGTCATGATTCTATCTGATCTCTAAGACCTATTTCATCACAAAGTTCTTCAAGCTCTCAGCTACATTCAGACAAAACTTCTTCAACTTCTTCCCTTTCTTCTTGTTCTACTTGCTCTTTTAAATTTTCATACTCTTCTTCTAATCTTTCAAGTTCTCCTTCATCTTCTTCTATACTTTCATAATCTTCTCTTAGTGAATTTAGGTCCCTTTCAAAACTGTCTCTTTCTCATTCAGGTAGCTCATCTGACCTAGTTTCTAACTCATTTAATCTATCATTAAAATTTTCTTGCATAATCAAAGTTTTAAATATAAATTTATAATAAATTATATTACAAAGAATTAAGTTTGTCAAATAATATAAGAATTTATTGATTTTCTACAAAAAAAGACTATCAAGTAGATAGTCCAGTACAGTTTTTAACAAATAAATCAAATCAAATGGAAAATTCAGTACTATTAGCTCAAATTATATGACCAATAGCTTTGATAGTAGGTATTAGCCTAATTTCATGACAAATGAAATACAAGGAACTTGTGAAAGACCTAGAAAAAAGTCCTCTATCTACATATATCTGAGCTTTGTTTGCTTATGTAGTATGAGCTTTGATAGTAGCAAATCATAATCTATGGGAAATGTCTGTTTATGTTTTGATTACTATATTTTGATATATTGGTATAGCAAAATGATTTGCATTGGTATTATTCCCAAAAGCTATGATAAAATTCACAAAACACTTATCAAACTGTAAAAAATTATGAATTATAGGATGAGCTTTTTATCTCATTATCTGAATTGCATTGGTTTATGGAGGATTTTTTGCTTAGATAGCTTAGTAATTTAACTCAACACTATCTAGGAAATAAGAAACATCATCTAGCATATTTGAATAAATTTGAATATCATCTTCATCCTCATATGGCATATCCAAAGTTTCTGAGTATGAAATTACATAATTTTCAGATTCCAATAACTTTTCATTATTGAAAAGTCATTCTTGTTTTTGCTCCTCCCATTCTTCAATAGTATATATACTCAAATTCACTATCATGAAATCATTGTTATCCAAAAATCTTATCACTCAATCTTCATCAAGAATTTCTTTACTATATCAATATTCTTCCCAAGAATCAGGTATTTGATAAGAAATATTAATCTCATCGCTATTATATGCAAAACTTATTGAACTTTTATATGATTCATTTGTTTCTGCTAAATCATTTTGAGTATTTATTTCTTGTTCACTTGAATTTTCCTGGAAACTACAAGCTGACAGAAAAAACAAAGTGAAAGTAAAAAGTATTAATTTAGTCTTCATTTTATATATTATATAAATAAAACTAGCTTATAATCATTTTTGATAAATTTTCAATTAATATAATTATATAATTTAATTTTAATAAAACTATAAACTAATGATATACACTTGGAAAGATATAATAAAAGAAAATAGTGAATCTATAAACTTAGTTGGTTATGGTAGTTTGTTAAATAAAAACTCAAATTCTTATGATAGTTCTTTATTGCCTGTAATAATAAAATGATTTAAAAGAACATATAACATAAAAATGATTCCTGATAATTACAGTCAAGATCGGTTAAATAATTTTAAAAAATATTTAATAAAATATTGAATCAGAAATGATGATGAAATAAAAAGACTAAACAAAGAAAACTTATGTGTATTAAATTGTATATATACCTGAAATAGCAATGACTTAGTCAATTGATTATTGCTAAAAATCAATAGGGAACAGCTTTTTGAATTTTCTCAAAGGGAAGCTCAATACAATTTGATAAAAACTAAATTTAAATCTATAAATCCAGAAAGTGGTGAATATACTTGAAAATTTGGTGATGCATATATACTAACAGCAAAACCAGAACAAATAATTAGTGAATGAAAAGCATTTCAAGCATATCATGAAAATGCCAAAAAATGAGCATATAGTTTTTGAAATTATTTTTGAGAAGCTTTTGAAAAGAGTATATTATAATCATATATTTAAATATCCTCATAATTTTTCAATTCATCACAAATCTTTCTATAAGTACAGCTATGGCATTTTTTCTTATTATCAGTTCTTTGGAAAATCATGCTATTTATTGGCATATTTTTTTGAATATCTCCATCTTGGATAAAAGTTTTTTGTAAGGCCACATCCTCAATAATTTTATCCTGAATATCCATAATATCTTGAGTTTGTATCTTTCCACCAAACACAGACATATCTTCCAAATACACCTCCCAAGCAAAAATCTCCACATCATCAATCTTTTCCATTCATATATTCAACAATAGCTTGTAAGCATAGGCTTTTAACTGATTTGAAATTTCTCAATCTTGATGAGATGGTACTCTACCAGTTTTCCAGTCATATATAATATATTTATTTGAATCCACTATCACAGCAAAATCAGGATTTGCCCACAGAGTAATTCACAAAAGCTCAGGGACATTATCCACCAACACTTTCATTTTTTCAAAATCAGGCTCTTTGGGTTCTATATATCGTTGATTAGGACTATGCAAATATCATACTATCTGCTCATGCAAAGAACTATTCAAAAAATTATCAAATCGTTTTTCTAATTTGATTTTGGCATCCTTGTATCTTTGGTCTATATCTATTTGGTAATAATGTTCTGAAAGTCAAAATTTATTATCTTTATCATATGCACTATAATCTCTATTTTTGGAAAAGTTGAACTCATGATCCATGATGGTAAAAGTATGCTCAAGTAATTTTTCTTTTTTAAAATCCTGATGATTGGATATAGTATTCAAATAATCTGAAATTAAATTGTGAGCTTTTTCTCAAATCCACATATCCAAACTCTTTAGATGCTTCAAAAGTAGATATTCCAATCGAAATCATTGATCGAATTCTTGTAGCCAATTACCATAATAGCTAAAAAAATATTTCTTTTGACAGTAATTCAGAAGATTTGAACGAGAAATTGACCATCATAGCGGAGGATTTTGAAATTTTTCCATTTTGATTATAAATCTTTAAATACTTAGCAAAATGTATATTTTTTTGAAATATTTTTGCAAGTGAATATGAAAACAATTAATTTTCATTGAAAAAAAATCTTTTGTTCTTAGTATAAATTTGTTTTAAAAAATAAAAAGTCCTGAATGAATAAGAAAGAACTCAAAAACAAAATTCAGTACTGGAAAGATCTAATAGAAAAAGAAAGACAAGAAGAAAAAAATATATATGCAGATGAAATTCAAAGACTTTCAAAAAAAAGAGAAAAACAATGAAAAGCTATAAGCAAACTAAAATGAAAAAAACAACAACAAATGGATCAAATTGCACTTGTTAGATTTTCAAGAAAAGAAAATATAGAAACTGAAATAAAAGCTCAAGACATAGTACTTATTACAAATGATAGCCTTGAAAAATTAAGATCTTATAATTTTAAAGACTTCCAAGAAAATATAGAAAACTTTCCTTTGTGAACAGTGTATAAACTTGGTAAAAATTATATAGATGTATGGCTAAACACTCCTATCCCTAGATTTGTATCCAAAGATAGTCTTACTTTACATTTGTATGTAAATGATATTACTTTTTATAGACAAAAAACTTGCCTTGATTTCTTTTTCAAAAGAAAAGACCAAGACAAACTCAAAGATATTATTTTTGATAATAAAGCTTGTGAACAAGAATATGAAGAAATTCCTTATATTGATTTTTTCAATTATAACTTAAACCAAGAACAAAGAGATTTTGTACAAAATTCATTGGAAAACAAAAGTTTTGCGATACTTCACTGACCTTTTGGTACTTGAAAAACAACAACATTAGTAGAAAGCATATATCAACATTATCTTCAATGAAACAAAATTCTTATATCAGCTGATTCAAATATAGCAGTTGATAATATTTTGGAAAAACTATTAGAAATATGAATTTTCCCCAAAGAAGAAATAACTAGAATATGAGCTTTTTCCAAATTATACGATCATGAGGCTATATCATACACTATCTACAAAAAAATAGATGATAATCCAAGAAATAAAGACATCAAAAATCTCAAAGACCAAATAAATACTATGAAAAAACAAAGAGATAAATATCAAAGACCAAGCCCAGACAAAAAAAGAGGTATGAGTGATGAAGAGATAGTAAAATTTGGAGCTGAATGAAAAGCTTTCAGATGAATAAAGAAAAAAACAATGAGCTCTATGGCAGAATGGATAACAAACAATCAAAAAATAAAAGAAATCTATCAGCAGATAGATGATATAAGAGAGGATATCATAAATCAAACAATTCAAGATTCAAGCATAGTGCTTGCTACCAATTCAATGGTATATTCAGACTTTTTGGAAGAACATTTTTTTGATGTATGTTTTGTAGATGAAGCAGGACAAAGTAGTTTCCCATCTACACTTTTGCCTATATCCAAATCAAACAAATTTATTCTTGCCTGAGATCACAAGCAACTTCCTCCTACAATACTTTCTGATAAAGCAAAAGATTTAGAATATACTCTATTGGAAAAATTAGCTAATTTTTATGAAAATAATCCCAAATATTACACTCTCCTAGCTATACAATATCGTATGAATTCGGACCTTATGTGATTTTCTAGCAAAATGTTTTATCACAACAAACTATCTGCAGCCGAAGAAGCAGAAAAAAATAAATTAACAAAACTTCTTCCCCCAAATTTAGCATCAAGTTATCCATCTAATATTATCTGGTTTGATACAAAATGAGAAGAAAATAGAAATAAAGAAACACATAGTATATACAATGAAAAAGAAGCAGAAACTATAAAAAATATAGTAAAAGATTTAGAATGCATATGAAAAGAAAACATATGAATAATCAGTCCCTACAGAGCACAGGTAAATCTATTGAAGAAAAAAATAGATGATGTAGAAATAAATACTGTAGACGGCTTTCAATGAAAAGAAAAAACTCTAATAATAATTTCATTTGTCAGATCCAATCCTGATTGAAATATAGGCTTTTTGAAAGATAAAAGAAGGTTGAATGTAGCAATCACGAGAGCCAAGTCATGACTGATATGTGTAGGTAATATAGAAAGTCTAAAAAATGATAGCCTATTCAATGAATTTATTAGTTATGTAAAAAATCTCAGTTGGAATATTGAGTAAATAAGTTTATTCATACACTATCCATTGATTCGGAAATTTAGAAAATAAATTGTTTGTTTTATTGTATACAAATTTTATCCAAAAACTCAATAGCAAACCCTCCACCGCAAGCGGTCCCCCTCCCTTATCAGGGAGGTAATTAG
>CAZACQ010000015.1:0-25541 GCA_964483725.1 uncultured Candidatus Peribacteria bacterium
CATCTATTATGATAAACTCAAAATCTTTGAAAGTTTGATTTAGTATACTTTCTATTGCTTCTTGGATATATTTTTCATTATTGTATACAGGCATTATCACAGATATTTTTGGCATGGTATATATTAAGAAATTTTAACTAAAAATTACCTATAAAAAAACTTTTTGTAAATCAGTTCTATAAGTATTTTTATTGCATTTGAATTTTTTTGTCATTTTCAGACAGTATATTCAGTATATTTAATATTCACAGGTATTTCCTTGAATTTAAGCTTATTTCTTTGTATTGATTCTAATATCTCTGATGCATAAGTCATTCAATCACTGGATAGTTTTATCTTAGCCAAAGAATCAACTTTGATTGTCCTATATCAATTATGAGGATCAGTTACCCAAAGTCAGTTGATTGCCAATGTTACTAATCTAGATCACAACAATATAAGTTTCCTCATCTTTGGCATATTTTCTGAACTTCAACCATCTGCAAATCTAGTTCAAAGCAAAACATCATAATTTGGAGCTTCTTTCATAAATTTATTCATATCATTAATATCCATTTGTCAGTCTGCATCAAATGTAACTACATATTTGATATCTAATAAGTTTTTATAAGTTTTCAAGAAATGAAAACCAGTTTTGTTGGCAGCTCATCATCATCTATTTATCAAATGTCTCAAATTGATAATAATTTTATCACTATAATGAAATTTCTTGTCCATAATAATCTCTGATGTACTATCATCACTACCATCATCTACTATGATAATTTTATCAAAACCATATTCAAATATCTTATCAATTGTATCGGAAATTACTTCTTCTTCATTGTATGCTCTAAGCAAAAAAATATATTCACTTTTTTCTCCCTGAAATTTTTTAGTTTTTAATTTTATATCATATTCTTCATTCTCTTTCCAAAAATCTTGAATTGCTTGAAACTTTATTATATCAGTATTTGTAGACTGTTGTTTTACAAGTCTATGAGTCATTTCAAAATACAAATAAGCAAGAAAAACAATAGACATATAAACCAACAAATCTGCACCTCTAGCAAGTCCAAAATATGCTCCAAATCTATCAAGCCAAGTTTCATCAAAACTAAAAAGTAAAATCAATGCTAAACCTACAAAAAAAACTAGAAAATGTAAAACATTCATACCTTTTCTTTTGTATGCATCAAAAGCAAATATTATAAATATGAAACTTATCAAAATAAGGAATAATTGCAATGGAGTAAACATTTTTTAGAGTTTAGGGGTTAGAGCTTAGGAAATTAGTTCTTAGTTCTTAGTGCTTAGTACTAAGCACTAAGAACTAAGAACTAGTTAACTTCCATATAATTCTTGATTCTTTGTAGAGATTCTTCTTTTCATAGTACATAAAGCATTTCAAATGCTCATGGGCTTGCTTGCACTCATGTAAGAACTGACCTAATTGGCCAAAGTACTTGTCAATTTTTGTATCAAGACTCTTTTACAAAATTTATTAATTTATCTTTTAGATTTTCTTCAGTCCATTCTGCTTCATCTGTATTTTTAAGCATTTCATAAATTCAAGGCAATATCTCATCTACTATTTCTTTTGTTACCTTCATTTTTGGATTGAAAATTATATCATCTGTAGGCATTTGAGGCTTGAAAAAATATTTTGCACTTTCACGGAACTGCCCCAAAGTTTGTATTCTCACTTTGATATATGGAGCTAGTTTATGCCAATAATTTTTTTCTGTAATAGAAAGTATTTCTTTCCACTCTTGGTCACCATATTCTTCCAAATATGGAATCAAAGCATTCACAAAATCCTCATCAGACATTTTTTTGATAAAATCTGAATTGAACCACAAAGCTCTTTTGTAGTCATATACTGCATTTGAAACTTGTATCCTATCAATACTAAATTCTTGGATCAATTCATCCATAGTAAAGTCTTCCTTATCACTACTTGGATGCCAACCTAGTAAAGAAATGAAATTAATAAGTGCTTGTGGCAAAAATCATTCTTCTTTGAATTTAGAAATTGTAACCAGTTCGTTTTCAGTATCTCTTTTTGACATTTTTGATTTGTTTGCATTTAGCAACATTGGCAAATGTCCAAAATCTGGTATATCCATATCCAAAGCTTCATATATCAAAATTTGTTTTGGAGTATTTGGAATATGGTCTTCTCATCTTAGTATATGACTAACTCACATAAGATAATCATCCACTACATTTACCAAATAAAATGTTGGCACTTCATCTCATTTCAAAATCACAAAATCAGCAAACTGAGACATATCAAAACTCAATTCTCATTTCACCAAATCAGTATAAACTACAGTTTTATTGCTTACTTTGAATCTTACTACTGGTTTTCTTCATTCTTTTTTGAATTCTTCTACTTGTTCTTGGCTACAAGCTTTTTCTTTGTGAAAATGTCTAGTAGAATTATCATCTTCTGCTCTATATACGAAAGGTTTTTTGGATTTACTTGCTTCTTCCCTCATTTCATCCAATTCTTCAGATGTATCCCAAGCATAATAAGCTTTTCATTCAGAAAGTAGTTGCTCTATATATTTGTTGTAAATATCCATTCTTTGCATTTGATAATATGGACCAAATTCATCTTCTTTTCATGGTCAAATATCATAATCCATACCTAGCCACTTAAGACCTTGGATAATATCTTCTTCAAAAAATTTGGTAGATCTAGCTGTATCTGTATCTTCTATTCTCAAAAGAAATTTTCAGCCAGTTTGTTTAGCATACAAATAATTATACAATGCTGATCTAGCTGTACCCAAATGTAAATTTCATGTAGGAGAAGGGGCTATTCTAGTTTTTATCATTTAGTCATGTTTAAAAATTAAATATTTTTATTTGCTTTCTTTTTACTGATTTAATCTTTTTTTTCAATTAGAAAAAATCATAAAAATGCCTTTGAAAAAATTTATAAATAAATATAATGCAAAAAATCAATTACTTGAAATTTATATATAATATTATACCATGGCAAATAAACTTTCTATTGTTATCACATTTTTTAATGAAGAATGAAATATCATCCCTCTTGTAAGTGAATTAAAAGAAGTAATTATAAGTGATTTCAATGATTGGGATTATGAAATTATAATGGTAAATGATTGAAGTAATGACAATACTTGGCAGGAAATGTTAGAAACTAAGCAGGAAACCGACAATATAAAGTTAATAAAACTGAATAGAAACTACTGACAAAGTATAGCAATGGATGCAGGTTTCAAAAACATTACTTGAGATATAGTAGTTACTATCGATTGAGATATGCAAAATGATCCCAAAGATATAAAAAGACTTTATGATAAGCTAGAAAAAGATTCTTTGGATTTGGTTGCATGAAATAGAAAACAAAGAAAAGACCCCTTGTCTGTAAGAATTATAACTTTTGTTGCAAAGTTTTTAAGAAAAGTATTGATAAAAGATGGTGTAGAAGATAGTGGTTGCACCCTTAGAATTTATAGAAAAAAGGTTACTGACAACTTAAATTTGCGGGCTGAAATGCATAGATATATAGTTGCTATTTCCAAGATAAATGGTTTCAAAGTTTGAGAAATTTGTGTAAATCATAGAGTAAGGGAAAATTGAGTTAGTAAGTACAACTGGAAAAAATCTATTAAATGATTTATTGATCTTTTCTATATATGGTTTATTTGAAAATATGAGTCTAGACCTCTGCATTTTTTTTGAACTGTATGAATTGTAAACTTTATAGTATGAGTCATTTTTTTCTTTGTTGCTTTTTATCAAAAAATCATAATGGATGTGTCATTGAATAGGAGTTGATGGCTTTTTCTGTGAATTTTTCTGGTCCAGGTGTGAATAATTATTTTTATTTTCTGAATATTGATAGATATAATGATAAGAAATTATTATAATAGCTCATATGAAAAAAGATATATTATAAAAGAAATTTTATAATCTTTAATTTATGCACATAATAAATGATGAAAGTGAAAAACAAAGACATAATTAGTTATATAAATAAATACAAAATATATATATTTATTGCTATTATGTTTTTTTTATGATTATTTCTTAGATTACAAAATATTGATTGATTGTATCCTTTTATTGATGAAAATACTCATATACTTGCAGCTAATGAATTTCTTGAGCATTGAACTATGGAGTACTCTAGAGCTATGCTGGTAAGTATAATGACTACATTATCATATTATTTTGCTGATCCTAGCTGATTTGAAGAATATTTGTTTTGGTGAAGATTTTTTTCAGCATTTTTTTCAGCATTGGTAGTGATTCCTTTGTTCTTTTTGTCCAAGAAAGTAAACAATCCTACAGCTTATCTTGCAAGTATACTATGGATCACATCACCATGGGCTATATGAGTGGGTCAAGAAGTTAGAGAATACTCTTACTATGTATTTTTTATACTACTATTTATTTTGATATTTATTAATTTCATAGAAAAGCTTAATAGTGAAAAGACTTTAAATAAATTATCTATTTTTTACTTAATTTGTATTTTGTGATTTGTATTTTATGCTTTGCTTATTGATAATTTGTCCACTTTGATAGTATGAGTATTATTGATTTGATTTGTTGCAATATATTATTTGATTTATTTTGTCTACAAATATCCTGAAGATAGTTTGGATTTATTAAAGAAGCTATTTTCTTTGTCCAAAATTTATATTGTATGAATATTTTTAGCTTTATGAGCTATAATAGCATGAGCTTTGGCATTTGTAAGATCAAGTAGTGATATAAGTTTGATGCCTAGATTAAATTTAGATTTTGTGAAAGTTTTTTTCTCAGCTGAAGCTCCTCCAATGCATTGGTGGTATTGAATATGATTTGAATATTTCGCAATAATACTTTTAATTATATCTTTAATTTTTGCTTATAAGCACAAAAATAAATTTTATTTTCTTTATTTTACAGTTTTTGTGCTTGGAATAATTTTTTATACTTTTTTCTTTGCAAGATATTTTGAACCCAAATATATATTTTATCTACTTCCATTTTTTATCATCCTAATATCTATGAGTATTTATTCAAGCTTTGCTTTTATCAAAATATTTTTTGAAACTTACAAAAGATATAGCTTATATGCAATTTTTTCTATAGTTTTTATAATTATTTTTAATCCAATAAATGTTTTTTATGCAGTTGTGGATAATACTCATTGACAACAAATCACTACTTGAAACTATCACTATCAGCTAGAAAATCTAAAAAAATTCTTGGACACCAAAGATTTTTCATGAGATGAAATTTTCGTAAATACTGCTTTCAATTGATTTTTGAACTTAGAATACTGAATAAGTGTAGAACAGATGATATACTATCCTTTTGATAATCCAAAAAGATTTGAAAAACTTGAAAATATTATAAAAGAAAACAAAAAATGATACCTAATTCTTGATTATCACAGAAACTGAGAACGAGCAGACTGATTTCCACATGATGAATGATTCAAAAAATGATGAGTAAAGCTTGAAAATTTATTTAATCAAGACTGAATTCAAGTTTATAAATGGAATCATTAGGATTTAGATTTCTTGTCCATGAAAATATAAATTATTCATCAAACAGATGTATATATTATTTGCATAATTCTACCTACAAAAGCTTGTACTAAGGCTACTTCGGCAGGCACAGAAAAAAGTCAATAAAGATATATTCAAAGTCATTCTTTTACTCACAAAGAGTTAATAGATATAGGAATAATTCCTGCCATGTTTATTATAGGATACAAGAAACATATCAAAAGAAAAGATATTTCATATCATACAGCCAAAAAGAACAAATATGTAAGTACTACTGATAGTAAAGTAAAGACCAAAGATATCAAAAATCATTTAAACAATACTTTTTTGTTTTCAAATGTAATAATTGTATTTATAAGTTTTACAAATTTTTGAATAATTTTGTTTTCTATACTTGTATTTATCTCATTTTTATTCAAAAATATAAATGCAAATACTCCAATTACAGAAAATATTAATCATATCAACATCAAAAATAAAATAAAATTTTCTTGATAGATATCATGTACAAAAAATGCTGAAAATAAAACAACAAAGAAAATAAGTCACAAAAATCAAAGTCCTCTTTCTAATATCATTGAAGAAAAGATTTCTGATTTTTTGTTTTTTTGTATATTATTTAGATAAACAAACTTATATCAATCTCAACCAAAAGTTGTAGGTAAAAAATTACTAAAAAATCATCATACTCGATATAATTGGAAAACTTTCCAAAATGGTAAATTTATTCAGTATTCTTTCATAATATCATTTCGCTTCCAAGCACTAAGAAGCTGTCATAATGGCCAAAGCAATGTAGCTATCAGTATATAAAAAAAGTTTATATCTTTTATCACTTCCAATAGTTTGTCAAATTCTATAAAATACTTAAATATAATATAAAAAAGTAAAAAAGTTATGATTATTTTTATTAAAGTGCTGTATTTTTTAAAAAAATTTATTATCAATGATTTCATATAAAATATAAATAATTAAAGAGCTAAAATTATTTTAAAAATTCGTATATTTTTTCTGCTACATTCTTCCAACTATGATCAAGTGCTACTTTTCTACTATTTTCTCGCATTTTCTTAGTCAAATTCTTATTTTTTATAAGTATATCAAGTTTTTCTTCTATTTGCTTTGAATTTTTTTTATCTATTACATATCAGTTTTCTCAATCTTTTATAAATTCAGCTGCTCAAGTTTTGGTAGTGATGATAGGGATTCAACAAGCAAGAGCTTCTTGAGTTACATTTCACAATGCTTCATTTAATGATGGCAAGACAAAAATATGTGCTTTTTGATATATTTGTAATAATTTATCTTTTGGCAAATTTCATAAAAACACTACATTTTCAGAGAGATTATTAACTTTTATATATTCATTATACTCTTCTTTTTTGGGTCCATCTCAAGCAATATATAGTTTTAGCTTATCATACTTAGAAGATAGATTTTTGAAAGCTTCCAAAAGGTAATCTAATCATTTTCTTTGAATTAGCCTTCATACAAATAGTATATTTGTAGTGTTTTCTAAATTTTTTATATTATTATCTGGTTTATAAAAATTACAGTCTACTCAATTGTATAAAATTGTAAATTCTTGTTGGCTAGAAGTTTTTTTTGCTAAATTTGTAAGATCCTTGCTCAAAGTTATGGTTTTTTCAGCATTTTTCCATATTTTTTTGCTTAGTTTCTGAAATATATATTTGTCTAATTTCTCAAATCTTGGATTGTAAAAAGGAACATCTGAACCTCTCAAAGAAACTATATAAGGAATATCAAATTTTTTGGATAATTTTTCTGCTATATATCAACAAGGTATACCAAAGAATGAGAAAATTTTGTGATAGTTTTCATTTTTTAAAATTTTTTTGGCAAAAAAGTATGATTTCATAGAATATTTAAGCAAATCTTTGTTAGTTTGGAAATGAGCAGATTCATTATTTTTAGCAATATCTAAATAATATATTTTAATATTATCTGAAAAGTCTTCTTCTTTGTACTTTCAGGTAGAAGAAGTGATTAAACTTATTTGTATGTCTTTGTATTTAGCAAGTTCTTTAAAAAGATAATAGTTTGCATTAGCTGCACCTCATCACAAAGGCGGGAATTCATAATTTAGAAACAATATTTTTTTCATATTTTGATTAGAGTTTTAAATATTTTAACTTTGTTTATATTCACAATTTGCAAATATTCAATTGCTTTTTAAAAAGCAAAACAGATAATGTTGACAATGTCAATATTATAATTAAATAATTATTAGATTTTTTGATAAAAAATAATTTTTAAATATAATATTGACATATTTAAAATATATTATAAGCTAATATGAGTAATAGTATACATGAATGAAAAGAACAAAAGATAGAACAAGCAGAAACAGACTTAGAAAATCAAGAAAATACTAGCCAAACAAAGGAAGAATTATTATTAAACCTTGATATTCCTTTGGTTTTTGATTGAGAAAAAATATACTTAGAAATAAATAATGATTATGAAAAAAAACTAATAATTTCACACATTAAAAAAATATTTGAAAATTGATATTATATAAAAAATATAAATTATACTGAGATTGAAAATGCAATGTTTGCTGAAGATTTTGATTTAACATCTAGACAATGAAAAGTAGAAATATGAGAGTGAGTTGAAGAATTCAGTAAATTTGAAAAAGAAATATACTCAAAAAGATTCAAAGAAGTAAAATGACAAATAAAATTTGATTTCTATGATATAATATATGATGATGAAAACAATGAAGAAATTAGAATAAAAATAAGCAAAGACAAAGTGATTGCAACACTAATAGAAAATTGAATAATTTATTGAATTGATGAAGAAAGAATCTCAAAAACTAGTCAAGAAGACAAAAAAACAAGTACAATACAATATATAGCAAAATATAAAGAAGCTGAAGACTGAGAAAATGCAAGTATTGAATTTTTGATCCAAAAAGACCCTGATCTAAGACCTGTTCATGATGAAAAAACAGATAAAGTAGACCTTAGAAGATACTATTGCACTTTTCCACAAATAAAAGATTTGGAAAAAGAAAAATATATAGCTAAAAAAATAAATGCTACTAAATGAAAAGCAGGAAGAGATATATGGTGAAAAGAAATAAAGCAAAAGGAATGACAAGATCTAAACTTTCACAAAATTACATGAGAATGAACAAAGATTCTTGAAGAAGATTGAAATGTATATATCACAGCTGAAACAAACTGATTCATAATCTATGACAAAAAAACAAAAAAAATAAGTGTTACCAAACAGGCTCAAAATAGAAAAGACATATGACCAGAAACTTGATGCCTAAATATTAGTGCAAAACATTTTGAACAAAGAGGTGATGTGAAGTATTGATATGAAGTTGAATGATATAATATCAAAGTTTTATGAAATGTTGAAGCATGAAGTGTAAGGTCCAAATCCTGAAATATTGGAATAGCATGAAACACAATATGAGCTACAGTAAGCACTAAATGATGAGAAATAAAAATAAAATGAAATGTACAAAGTGAATCTGAAATAATAAATGAAAGCTGAGATATAAGTATTGAATATGCTGAAAATAGCACAATAGTTTGAAAAAATATCAATATTAAAAAAGCAGTAAATTGTATAATTATATGAGAAAGTATAAATTTAGATGAAAACCTATGATCAAAAACATTGTGATTAAAATCAAATTTTAAAGAAATTGTAAAAGAAAAAGATTGAAAAGAAGAAATCTACATACCTATTTTTGATACATCAAAACTTATTGATCAAATTTCAGCATATGAAACAAAAATATTTGAGAAAAAAGAAGAAGAAAATGAAATAATTAAAGATAGAGACAAAATAAAATCTCAAATAGAACAGTTTGAGAACGATGAAAAACTAAAAAAACTATTGGAAATATACAAAAAATTCAAAAAATGAGTAATTAGATCTAGCAATATGTCTACTGAACAAAAACAAAAACTGAAAAATATTACTAAATTGGTAGAAGAAAAATATCTTACAGCACAAAAAGAATTAGAACAACTAAATAAATCTATAAACGAAATAGAAGCTGAGATTGAAGAGCTAAACAATGAAATAGCAAATATAAATGATAGAATAGAAAGGATTAGAAAAGGCAATGATGAAAATTGATTTTATATCGAATCTATCCAAGCAAGTGAATACAGAGTTTTTGCATATTTACAGGAAATGGAATTAGATTTTGATAATCTAGATGATAATACAATAAAAAACTTACTTAAAAAAATTAAATGAAATAAAAATCATCAATTTGTAAGATTAAAAATGCAAGAAGTAGGAGAATTTGTAAACTTTTCTCAAATAGAAGAATTATTTAAAGAAAATTATCAATGAGATGATATTCAAGAAAGCTTTGGTAATCAAAGATGATTCCACAGACAAGAATTAATAAGTGAAGATAATATAAAAAAAGCATTAGAAAATATTGATTCTGATTCAAACTATATAAGATTAAAAATTAATAATTATTTAAAATGATTAGCATTTGATATTAGTTTAAAATGAGTTTGAATAGCTATCAAATGAGATGTACTAAAATCATGAGTTAATCTAGTAGAATGAAAAACAATCAAATTAAAACTTAATGTTATTGATGAAGAATTTGATATTGATTATAAAATAACTTGGATAGCAGAAAAAGATTGATACAAAAAAATATGATGATATTTTGTAAATCTAGATAACAAAATAAGAAATGATATCACAAATATAAAATATAGACTAGAAATACTTATAAATAAATGATACGATCCACAACTAGAAAAAGCTTAATTATACAAAGAAAAAAAGTTGTCTTCTATTATATTTTTATAATTATCCAAATCATAATCAATCATATCTGCACAGTATTGATAAATATGTGAAACATATGCTGGTTTATTCATTTTTCACCTTACAGGCTGAGGTGCCAAATAAGGAGCATCTGTTTCCATTAGTATATTTTGCTCCTTGGTCTCCAAAAATGATTCTCTTATATTTTCTGCTTTGGGGAAAGTAATGTTTCATGTATATCATATCCAGAGATTTTGGAAGTTTTCTTGCAAAATAGCAACTTCCTGTGGTCAATATCCCCAACAATGAAAGTAAATTTTCAAATCTGGAAAATCTTTGATAACATCAAAAGTAGATTCAAAATCATCTCTAGAATGAATAACAACAGGCAGATCAAGGTCTTGAGCTAATTCACATTGCATCTGGAAAAACTTTTTTTGTTCTGGCAAAAATTGCTCTCAACTTGCATAATGAGTATCTATACCACATTCTCATATAGCATAAATATATTCTTTATTATCTTTATAAAATTTTTGGGCTAAATCAATTAATTTTTCAAATTCGCTAGGATGAATATCCTCATTAGCTACCAAACTTGGATGAAATCATACAGTTGATAACAATCTCACTGAAGAATTATTGTTTTTTTGAATTTTTACTGCCTTTGCAGCCCGATCCAAGTCTACAGCTATATTTACAAGTCATTTTCATCAAATTAATTCAAATTCTGCCAAATATTCTTGATAAGAATCAAATAATTGTTCTGAATTTAAATGAGTATGTGAATCAAAATACATATTATTTTTTTATTTTATAAAAGACCAGCTGATTTTCAATGAATCAAATTGTAAAAACACTCTGTCTCATACAAAGCACCTGTCAAAGCATTATGAGGTTGAGGCTCTTCTCAAAGACCAAAATATTCTGCTATAGTATCAAGACTTATATTACTATTTCAGTCTTCTTTGGTATCAAGTTCAATTCATTTTGATAAAAAATATCAACAAGCAAGAGAATGTAAATCAATAGTTTTGTGAGAAAAATTATGATTTATTCAAGCTCTATTACAAGCAGATTTAAGTATTGGAACATCCAATGCCATAGGATGCTGACCTGCTATGATTTTATTTGGAAACTGCTCCATCCAATTCAAAAATTTTTGGACAAGTTTGGCTTCAGTTTGCTTAGCTTCATCAGTAATTTGCTCATGAGTAAAACCATTAACATCCAATCACTCTTGAATTACCAAAGCTCAGTCCCAAATCCTACATTCTCAATAAAACTGCTTACTAGGTTTTTCAAAACATACTGCTCATATACTAAGTATGCTACAATTTTGAGTATCCAATCAAGTAGACTCTATATCAACTACAATCATAATTTAAGTTTTATATATTAAAATCACATACCAAAAGGGTTTACTCACCAAAATCTTGCCAAATCCAAAAATATTATATAAATACCCAATGCCATCAAAAGCATAAAGAACAAGAAATTAAAATAATTTTCTATCACAAAATATTTTTCTGGCTTAAATCTTCAAACTGATTGGATTATCACTCCCACAGCTCTACCACCATCCAATGCTGGTAATGGTAATATATTAAATATAGCTAATGCTAAACTTATCATACCACCAAATGCTATATATTGCCATATACCAAATTCATCAAGAATTATTTCTCAAACTTTTACAGCTCATACAGGTCAAGCTAAATTTTCTACTGCTTCTTTGGCTTCCTGACTATCAAAAGTTAGTAACTTTCATCAAATTATTCAAAGAACATGAAATGTTAACCTAGTCTGAGCTACAATTTCATTACCAGCAGCAAGAGATCAATCTACAAATCACTTTTGGATAGTCAAAACTTCTATTTCTCATCACTGATCCATAAGTATACCTAGCAGACACCTATCAGACCTACATTGTGTATCTATGCTTTTTTCTTCTCAGTCTCTTTGGTAATGAAGAGTAAAATCTTGTCATATTTTATTTCTAAGAGTAGATCAAAGATTCATAGTATCTACTTCTTTTTCATTAATATGAGTTATTATATCTCAAGTTAATAATCATTCCTTTGCAGCAATACCATCTGGTACCATATCCAGTATTTTTACAGGTTCAGCTTGAATTTCTCAACTAAGATATCACTGAGAATCCAAATAATTTCTACTTGGCATAAGCAAACTATTTGTTTCTATACTCATCATTCATTCAGGCACTATACTGATAGGTTGTATACCCTTCCAAAAAGCAGCTGCAAAAAATAACCAAGCAAAAAATAAGTTTACTGCTACTCATCAAACCAAAATAAATAGTTTTTTCCAGATATTTTGAGTGATAAAACTATCTTTTGCATGAAAAGTTTCTTCATCTTCAGGATTTTCTCATTTTAATCTTACAAATCCACCCAAAGGTAACCAATTGATAGTATACTCTGTTCAAGATTTATCAGTGTATATTTTGAATGCTTTTGGAGGTATTCATATACCAAATTCCAATACTTTTACTCATGATTTTTTTGCTGCTATAAAATGTCATAGTTCATGAACTATAACCAAAAACATAAACAACAAAAATCATGCTATAATTGCTATCCACATAAGCTTTATTTTAAATTAATAATAAAAAAGTAACCTCTTATTTATAAAGAATATAAAAATAGTTTCAATAGAAATAAAAAAAGAGTATATCAAGGCCGGCCTTGATATACTCTTTTTATTAATCTTGTGCCATACCAAGTCTGGCACTAATTTCTGCATCTACAAACTCTCTTTTTCTTCAATACTTCTTCCTACAATATTCTCTGAGAATTTCTGCTACTTTTGGATTTTTATAATCCTCAGTCCATATTGTATTCATACTAAATACTCTAGTAGTAGCATTTGAAATATTAAGTTTGATATATACCTTAAAGTTTGATATACCTACAATATCTTGAGCTGACAAAACTGGAGCATATTCTTTTTCCAAGAATTCTGCATCTGGTGCTCATACCTTAAAACTTTGCATAGTTCACACATTACCAAATACAGCATCCTTTACTCATCATCCACTTTCACCCAAATTATTTCAAGCACTAGATTCCAGCTGTCATATATATTGGTGAGCCATTATCAATGATAAATGATATTTTCTAGCCTCTGACAATATATCAGCAAAAGTATCAGTAACAAAGTTTTGGAACTCATCTACATACAGATAAAAATCCCTTCTCTGATCTTCCGGAATATCTGCTCTAGACATAGCAGCTGTATTTATCTGACTTACCAATATCATACCCAAAAGCTGTGCATTCATTTCTCATATCTTTCACTTACTTAAATTAACTAGTAATATTTTTCATTCATCCATAGCTTGACGGAAATTCACAGCTGATTTTGTTTGTCATATAATATTTCTAATAAGTCTATTTGTAATAAAATTAACAAACTTTGAACTAAAGTATGGTATAATTTCTTGCTTTTCTCTATCACCCATTGCATTATAAGTCTTTTCCCAAAAGTTTTTTACTACAGGATTTTTAACTTTTTTGATTTTGTATTCCCTAAATGCTTGATCTGTAAAAAGCCTAGGAACATCTATCAATGTAGCTCATTCTTCCATATCTTCCAATAATGTCAAACTAGCATATTTAAAGTATTCCTGAATTCTAGGACCAAAAATTTCTGGACCAAACATTTTCATAAAAATTTCTGTAGCATCGTTTACAACTCTATCAGCTTGATCAGGATTATCAATTTCATAAAGATTAAGTCACATAGGTCTTTCTTCATCACCTGCATCAAAAAATATAACATCTTTTGCTCTTTCTTTTGGGATGTATTCCATTATATCCTCTACTAGGTCACCATGAGGATCAATAACACATAATCAATCTCAATTCCAAACATCTTGTCTTGCCAATGAAGCAATATAAACTGACTTACCTCAACCTGATTTTCATATTATATAGTGATGTCTAGATCTATCTTTTCTTCTCATATAAACAGGTGTAAATCTATTTCTATAAACATTAACTCATAACAATGATCAATCCTTAAATACTCTAAGTCAAGTTTTTTTCTTTGTTTTTTCTTCCTTTACATATTCTTTTCAATCTTGCTCTACGATTTCTTTATTTGCTAATTCAGATTTTTTATACTTTTCTATAGGAACAAGTTTCTCTACTTTTTCTTCTTTTTTACCTACTGCCCAATGATTTGATCATCTAAAAATTTTGGATATATTACCATCTAGATATTCTTCTGCTATCTTTCATGTTATGAAAAAATCACTTGGCTTTTCCATTTTTGGCAGATTGTCTGGTGCTGCCAATGCTTTATAATCCATCCACTTAATAATTGGAGAACGATTAAATAATCAATCAGGTAAATGAAAAAATCAAGCTAATTCATTTACTGTAAATATGTTTTTCCTATAAAAAAAATTTATTAAATGAAAGTATACTGCAAATCTCCACAAAGGTTTAAATATAAAACCAAAGATATCATGCATTATTTCTGGTTGATCCAAACCATTATTATATTCATCTTTATAAATTGTCAAAGCACTTACTAAAGTTTGTATATTAGAAGACAATCTTGATGAATCATTAGAGGAAGTTATTAACATCATTCAAGATTTAAATGCTGGTTTACCTGCCTCTTCTCACATAGTATTCAAAGCATCTTCCTCAGCTTTTACCATACGAATCAAAGGATCTCACTGTTCATCATTTCAAGAAAATTTCTTAACAAGTCAGTTTGATGGACCATGTATCAAGAAATCAAAAAATTTCCAAGGGAAAATAATCTTTTTCCATAAAGGTGTATGTAACATTACAGACTCATCCTTTTTATACAAAGCAGTTGCATATTCCTGTGCCTTCACATTAAAATGAGATCATTCAGGTTTAATTGTAGTAAATATAGTAAATGTATCTTCATTAGAAAGCTTTCACATAGCATCAAGAACATTATTCATAGGATCATCTTCCAACTGTTTAAATGTCCTTACAGGGAAAACATTAGCTTTCATAGGATGCATAGGTATTATGTCATTATATTTCCTAGAGAAAAATTTAGGTATCTTAATTGTTTCTACACTTGCATCAGAATATTGAGCTGTAATAGCTCATTCAAGAATGTTTTTATATTCTGGATATACAGCAAACATAAAATGTAATTTTCATTCTTCATAATGCAAAGCAAATGAAACTTTAGGTTTTGAGAAAATGAAGGACATAATGATATCCCATACATTAAGTTCTCAAAGCTTGTGTACATTCCTAAATACCTGTGACATCCTAGCAATTTTTTCATGCATATCTTTAGCAACTTCTTTTTGCATCTCTCTTTCTTGCCTACTATCTCACCTAGGTAGCATAACTTTAAGATAGATTACTCTTCTAATATTGAAAACATCATACAAGAAAGCAAACATATACTTAAAAAGTCTCCACAGAAAATAACCAACAACAACAATTATTATAAACAAAAATCAATACCGCAAAATTGAAAGTCAGGTTTCATATATTCATTCAAACTCTCAAAACAAGGTCTGAGTAGATTCTTGAGTTTCAGATTCTTGTTCTTGTTCACCATCACCTACCATTTCATCATATCTTGTTTCTACAATAGACTCTTCTTCTGCTGCTCAATGATGTCTGAAATTTTCATCAACAAAATTATTGACTCAATTAGATCATCAAAATTCTCTATAACAAGATACCATATTTTCTCACCAAGCTTGGTTTGCAATATTACTTGCTTCTTCATTTTCCAATCATGGATTTGACTCTATTGCTTCCAAAAGTAGTGACTCACATTCTTGCTTTTCCATAATTTTTGTTTTTATATTTTTTTAAAATCTAGTTTACAACTATTATAAAGATTTTAAAATTATTTGTCAAAAAATAATCTTGAAATTATGATAAATTTTACTATACTACAACATAGCACCATATCACATTATGTGCTATTAATTAAGTTAGATGCTAATATCTTAGATCTAAAAACTAATTTATCCTTTAATCTTAGTTTTGAAAATGAACTTTGAAAAATATACAATAAAAGCAGCTGAAGCAGTTCAGCAAGCACAAAGTCAAGCAGTAGAACAAAAGCACAACACTATTGATGTTTTGCATATTTTGGATGCTATGCTTGAGCAAAAAGACTGATATATACCTGCTATACTAAAAAAATGAAATTTTGAACTTACAAATATTCATAATTTGATAAAGCAAGAAATCAGCAATTTACACAAAGTGGAATGACAATATCAAGTCCAACTTAGCTATGATCTAAACCAAGCTTTTACACAAGCAGAAAAAGAAGCTAGTTCTTTGCAAGATGAGTATATTACTACATATCATCTATTTTTGGCAATATTAAAATGAAACTCCAAAGCCAACAAAGAAATATTACAAAAACAATGAATTGATTATCAAAGCATACTACAAATAGTAAATGATATCAAAAAATGAGAACCTGTACAAAGTCAGGATCCAGAAGCTACTATGGATAGCTTGAATAAATTTGGTAAAAATATCACACAACTTGCAGAAAATTGAGAACTAGACCCTATCATTGGTAGAGAAGACGAAATAGCAAGAACTATACAAATTCTTTCTAGAAGAACCAAGAACAACCCTGTACTTACAGGTGATCCATGAGTTGGTAAAACAGCTATTGTAGAGTGAATAGCTCAATTGATAGTAAAATGAGAAGTGCCTGATATTTTGAAAGATAAAACCATAATAGAACTTGATATGTCAGCTTTGATGGCTGGTACCAAGTATAGATGAGAATTTGAAGAAAGACTAAAAGCAATACTTAAAGAACTAAACCAAGCTGAATGACAGGTAATTCTTTTCATAGATGAAATACATACTATTGTATGAGCTGGTAAGACAGAATGATCTATGGATATGGGTAATATGATAAAACCAGAACTTGCTAGAGGTAAAATAAGAGTGATTGGGGCTACTACTGTAAATGAATATAGAAAATATGTAGAAAAAGATCCTGCACTAGAAAGAAGATTCCAACAAGTACATGTAGACCAACCTAGCAAAGAAGATGCTTTGGCAATTCTTAGATGAATCAAAGAAAGATATGAAGCACATCACTGAGTAAAAATTACTGACGATGCCTTGATCTCAGCTATAGATCTATCAGAAAAATATATTACAGATAGATTTTTGCCAGATAAAGCAATAGACCTACTAGATGAAGCATCCGCTTCAGTAAAGATGGCTCTTACTAGTATGCCTACAGAAATTACCAAACTAAAAAAACAAATCAGCCAACTAGAAATAGAAAAACAAGCAAAAACTAGTTGAAAGTTGAAAGTTAAAAGTTGAAAGTGAGAGAACAATGAAGATATCAAAAGAATAGACAAAGAGCTTGCAGAAAATAAAGAAAAATATGAAAAACTAAAAGCAAACTGGGAAGCAGAAAGAGAATATGTAATCAAAGCAAAAGAACTAAAAGAAGAATTACAAAAATTGGAACACAAAGCTCAGTTAGCAGAAAAAGAAACTGATTACAACAAGGTAGCTGAGATTAGATATTGAGAAATACCAAAAGTACAACAAGAGTTGGAAAAAATTGAGAAAAAAGTAGAACAAGCAAAGCAAGATGGAACTTTGACTATAAAAGATATAGTAGAGCCAGAAGATATTGCATATATCATAAGTAAATGGACACAAGTGCCTGTATCCAAGCTAGTAGAAACTGAAAAAGAAAAACTTGCTAATATTGAAAATCATCTATCATACAAAGTAATATGACAAGAACAAGCAATATCTGCTGTATCAAATGCTATTAGAAGATCTAGAGCATGATTGAAAGACCCTGAAAAGCCAGTTGGATCTTTTCTATTTTTGTGACCTACTTGAGTAGGTAAAACACAACTAGCAAAATCCTTAGCTGAGTTCCTATTCAATGATGAAAAAGCTATGGTAAGATTAGATATGTCTGAATATATGGAAAAACACTCTGTAAGTAAACTAGTAGGTTCGCCTCCAGGGTATGTATGATATGATGAAGCATGACAACTTACAGAAGCAGTAAGAAGAAAACCTTATTCTGTAATATTACTAGATGAAATAGAAAAAGCTCATCCTGATGTTTTCAATATATTATTACAACTATTGGATGATGGTAGACTTACAGATAGTAAATGAAAAACAGTAAGTTTCAAAAACAGTATAATAATACTAACTTCGAATATATGATCAGATGAGATAATGGAAAAACTAAGCGACTCTCAAGATGACAAGACTAGAAAAGAAGTTGAAAAATCAGTAATGAATAAATTAACTACCCACTTCCGTCCCGAATTTATCAATAGAATTGATGATTTGATAGTATTCAATCCTATCAGTAAAGAAATGCTAGAAAATATAGTAAATATAAATATACAAAAAATATCTGATAGAATCTATGAAGACAAGTGAATCAAACTAGAAATTGATGATTCAGTAATCAAACATCTTGCAAAATCTGGATGGGACCCAGCATTTGGTGCTAGACCATTGGATAGAGCTATCCAAAAAGAAATACTAAACCCTTTGGCTATGCAAATGATGCAAGATAAAATAAAAGAAAGTAGTACTATTAAGCTAAGTTTTAAAAATGATGAACTGAAAATTGAATAAAAAAAGGTGCATTAGCACCTTTTTTTATTAGTCTTTAAAGTTATTTTTTATTATTTTTTTAATAAACTGAATTAATTTTAATACTTTTTTATGGGAACTTTCTGAATCATCCAAATATTGAAAAGATTCACCAAAAAGCAGTTGGAAATAATCTCTTATATATACAAAAGGCTTAACATTAAGTAAATTATTATTAAAATCTGCATAATAATCCATAATTTTTGATATATTCATATTTGATTTTTCCAAAAATAATAATCTATGCAGAAAGTGATAAATATTGTCTTCTTGTTCTTTTATCAAATTTAATATAGCATCACTATAAAAATTTAAATATAAAGAATCCTGAGAAAAAAAAGAAATTAATTTTTTATAAAATAATGGGTAATTTTGAGATAAAAGCTGGGTTTCATCAGATGTCAAAGAGTCTACTACTTTCTTGGACTCAACTATAGATCAATAATTTGAATCTGTAAGATACAAATTAATACTATCTTTAATTTTTGAAATCTTTACATACAAAGATTCTATAGATTTTATATCAAAAGAAGCTTTCATATGCTCCAAATGTTCATTTATTGATATTAAAATTTCAAAACAAATATTAAAACTATCTGTTTTGGGAAAATCTAAACTTAAATAATATTCATACAAATCATCATACACACTCATATTAATTGCTCAATTAGTTGATTTGGACAAAGCTCCTATATTAGTATCAAAAACAAACAAAACATCACTTGTATATGATAGTCTAGAAGATAAAATATCTACATAAGAAAAATCCTTAATAATCCTATTTATTACTTTATGTTTTAGTATAAGAATTTGATTTCTAGAGTTTGCAATTTCAAATTCATCTGGAAAAAAGAATTTAATTATATCATCACTTATTTTGCTTGGATCATAAACTATAGTAGATATTGCTTTTGAGACAGAAATCTCTGATTTATCATAACTAAAATAGTAATCTTCATCTGAGAATGCTAATTGTAAAATATAAACTATATCAGAAAACTCATGATTATTTTGCAAGTAATCAGAATCAACAGATGAAATTTTTCTTTCATTTAAAAGTTTATTAAAAAACTCAATTTGAAGCTTTTCTAAAGATAACAATAAATATTTTCATTTTGGTGTATCTTTTATTTTTTCTTTTGAATCTAATAAATTGAGAATAGTTTTGTAAAATTCTTCTCTATTTTCTGCTTTCAATCTCAATCGATTATAAAAATCTTCAGAAGGTTTAAATTCTGATCATAAGACTTCAAACAAATCATCTACTTTTAAATACAAAGATTCAGTTCTATCTCATAATTGTATTAAATTATTTTCACTCTCCATAGCTAAGAATATTTATTAAAATCATATACAAAGATAGTAAATAAAAACACTATAATTTCAATCAAAAAATAAGATGAATATTAGGGCTTAGTGCTTAGGCACTTAGTGCATAGGACTAAGGACTAAGCACTAAGGACTAAACAATAAATTAACTCTAAAAAAATATTGAATAAATAGCAAACTTATGTATAAGTAATTGATTTTTTTAATAAGAAAATATAGATATGTCCAAAATAAATCCACAAATAGAAAGTTCTTGGAAAAAAATATTAAAAGATGAATTTCAAAAAGATTATTTCAAAAATCTTAAAGATTTTCTTATTGAAGAAAAGAAAATATATGAAATATATCCCCCTTCAGATAAAATTTTTGCTGCATTTGATAACTGTCCTTTTGATAAATTAAAAGTAGTAATTATATGACAAGATCCTTATCATGGACCATGACAGGCAAACTGAATGTGTTTTTCGGTAAATGAGTGAATACCAAAACCACCATCTTTACAAAATATATTCAAAGAAATAAATGATGATATGTGAATAGAGATACCCCAAACTTGAAATTTGTCTAGCTGGGCAAAACAGTGAGTTTTACTATTAAATACTACTCTTACTGTAAGAAAATGACAAGCAAATTCACATAACTGACAATGATGGGAAGAGTTTACTGATAATGTAATAAAAACTATCTCTGACAAAAAAAGCTGAATAGTATTTTTGCTTTGGTGAAATTTTGCCAAAGAAAAACAAAAATTAATTGACTCCCAAAAACATCATACACTACAAGCAGCACACCCTAGCCCATTTAGTGCACATAGATGATTTTTTGGATCTAAACATTTCTCAAAAACAAATAAAATTCTAAAAGAACAGTGAAAAGAAACAATTATTTGGAAGATATAGTATAAGAAAAAAAATTTATATAATTAAATAACAATTTATGCATTTTTTAAATTGAGTTTTTAAAAATATTGATACATGACTGGATACGGTAGAATGAATATGAGTAGTTGTGTGAAATATACAAGAAGAACTAGTAACAGTAATAGAAAACAATCCTGAAAATAAAGATTGGAAAAGAAGATGACAAGAGTGAATAATTTTTGGGAAAAAAGAAGAATGAGAAAATTGAATAATAGCTTGCCAAAGAGAGATCCAAGAAGAATCGGGCATAGTAGTTGATCAATCAAATATAGTAAAATCAGCTCAACTAGATTTTTTTTATCCAAAATGAAAAAATCATGTACAAAAAATAAGTCTAGAATTGTTTGAAACAGTAAATTTTGATTCTATTACTGATGAAGCTTTCTGAGATAATGAAAATGAAATACAAGAAGTAAAACTAAGGAGCATTTTGGAACTTATAGAAATTTGGCAAAATAATAACTGACTAGTTAGACCATTAACTCTTGAAAGTATATTTGCTATAATGAAATGATGAAGACATAAATTTGCAAGTTCATCGCTTGATGATTGAATATATGATGAAGAATATATACAAAGACTAACAAAAATAGTAGAAAGTATTAAAAAAAATTTAAAAATTAGTGCATAAAATGATAATTATAAAATTATGATGATCAGTATTTGCAGATAAGTCAAAAGAGAATTTCATAGATTTTGAATACTTACACAATTTTGCAAATATAATAAAATCAATAAATGACAAAATAATATTAATTCATTGAACTTGAAATATATGACATTGATTTGTAAAAAAATACTGACTTAATCATAATAATTACCCAAAACTTGAAGAAGTATTAAATAATTTTTTTGATAAAATAGATAAAGTATTCAAAGATTTTGATAGGATAAAATATAACAAATTAGAGCACATAGATAAGATAAACAAAAATATTATAATATGATGAGACATAAACAAGACAAAAATAATTAGCTCAGATGAAATTTTTGCTAATATATCAAAAAAGTACGATATCAAAAAATCTTATATACTTACTGATGTTGACTGAGTACTAGATAAAAATCAGAAAATCATAAAAAATATCAATAAAGACAATATTGATAAAATAAATTTTTGGTGAAAAGAATGAGATGTTACAGGAGGTATGAGGAATAAAATAAATTTTTTACTAGAATCAAACTTTCCTAGCAAAATAATAAACTGAAAAAAAATAGACAATCTAAAAAAAGTATTATTTGAATGAAAATGAGTTTATAGTGAAGTAGAAATTAATTAAACAATAAATAATAACAAGAAGAAAGATACTGTAAAACCTGAAAATAACAAAACAAAATCTAAAATATTATCGTGAGGAGAATAAATTTTTTGTATTTGTTTTTTTACATTATTGATTTCCTTAAGCTTGTTTGAAACTCATTCATTGAAAACTTCTTTTATTTGAGATTTTTCTTGTTTTACTTTTTGATTTTTTAGCAACAATTCTCTAATAGTATAAAATATAAAAAAATCAGTATATATAAGATATAATATTATTATTAAAGTGAAAAATATAATAAGTATAAATACCAAAGAATTAATTAAAGATGCAATAAATATAAAAACAAAAGCTAGACCACTAGCATACAAGGTATAAAATATTTTATCTTTTGAAAACCTTTTTTCTACCATTTTGAAAACAAAAAAGAAACTAACCATGATAGTCAAAAAAGCTATTAAGTTTATCATAATAAGATTTTAATAAATATAAAATACTACATAGCAGAAAGCACAACTGGAAGTATCATTCACATTACCATTATAGTGATAACCATATACAATACTAATCATTTCAGATTAAGGAATTCTTTTAATCTTTCAAGCTCTTCTTCAAAATTCATCTTCAAAAGATTGTTGTATACAATATTTTTCTCTACAATATCTTCATAAAAAGTCAGTTTTTCTCTTACATCTTCATTTTGAACCTTCATCAAATTTTGATAATCATTAATTATATCCTGTTTCAAAAAAGGGTTTTTAACATTAATATCAATTTTTGGATTTTCAAGGAAAAATAACAAATCAGAAAATTCATCTTTATCCAAATATCAATAAATATTATAAAATATATTATAAAATTCATCTTTAAGATTTATATAACCTATTTCGGGCCTCTTACCAGGTCATTTATCTATATAATATCTCAACATCATATTGTACAAAAATTCTTTATATTTTAGTAAAGAATAGTATTTTGAAAATGTATATTCTATCAAAGGCAAATGCTTAATATAGTTGAAGAAAAAAATAGCAAATGTAATAAAAAATACAAAACCTGTAATTATAACATTATAATCATAAAAGAAAAATACAGAGTCAAGATTTACTTGCATACTATCATCTTCCAATTCTTTAAACTGACTTCATATAATATATATTATAGCTCACAAAACCAAAACAAATATAAAAAATATTGTTCATTTTGATTTAAACAATTTATTGTATTCTGTATCTATTCTTTTAAATACCATACCATTATCAATTTTTATTTTTAGGTATTTTACTAATTCTTTATTTATATCCAAATTTAATATATAGTTTGATTCACTATCAAATACACTTTCATTATGCTGTTTGTCTTCTGTGATATACAAAAGTGAACTTTTTTTCAAATACTCTGGATCAATCACATTTATAAATTCAAACAAATCATCTCTTCTTTTCACAAGCAAAAAATAAAGGCTTTTATAAAATTTAACCTCATTATATTTAAGAACTACATATTGATATATATAGCTTAAATCTTTAATAGATAGTGTATGTAGCTTTTCCTCTTTCTTTGAAAAAATTCACATATTTTAATATAAAATAGTCCTAAATTTTAATTCTTCTAACAAAAAAAATACTTCATTTATCATATTTATCATAAAATACAACATAACAGCAAAAATTACCAAAAAAATAAGATCGGTAATCAATTCCTCCACATTATCTCAAAGCATATTATCTAATAAGGTTGTAAACTCTATGATACTGAAGATTTATATTTCAATTTTCTTCACCAATAGAAAAATCACAATCTCTCACATAATCAGATATAATCAAATTTTCTTGATTTACAACATCAATTCATTGATAATTTTCATTTTCATAGTATTGTATTATCTGATCTAGCACATAATCAATAGTTTCACTGTCCATATCAAATTCAAGACCACCTGGATAATCATCATTTTCAGGAAGCAAAATTTCGTTATCATCTGTATATATTATATACTCAAGTTCTCATTCCCAAGCATGATTATTTTCAACTGTAAATGAAGAAACAGAAAAATGCCAGTTTCATCAATCATTTATAAAATTAACTCATGCTTCATTATCTATAGTAACCTCAAAAACTGGTGGATTTGAATTACAACTAATTCAATCAATTGATGAGTGAGTATCACCAAAAAGATGCTCCATAAATCAATCACAATCATTTCAAAATCATCATCAAGTAGGGTTAATTTCTATTCTATTCACTCACGATACAGTACATCATTCCCCACTACAATCTTCTCAAGAAAAAAAGTCTTCAATATTAATACCTCATCAATGATCAATAATTTCAGTTCAATCTTCAAAAACAATCAAAGCCTGACTACCAGCTCATTCATTAAAAGAAATTGAATTTCAATTTGTATGATATGTAATATAATCTTCATCAAAATCTGTATTTATATGTTTATGCATATTGAATATATATCATATATCAACATCATCCATATCTATCCCTCCATGTTCTTGAGAAAGCTGCTCCAAAATTTCATAACTAAGAAAATATCTTTCATCACTACTTAGTATACTAGCATTTGATGCAGAATTTATCAATTGTGATGCATATCAATATTGATATTCAAGCTCTCATCTAGCAAACTCTATCAAGTTGCTGTTTGTGATTTGATTATCAAAATCATCTCAGACTATCTGAGCACAGTTGTGAGGAGTTAGATCAAAAAAATTATAATCATAATCTTTGTGCAATGTTCTATTTGACTTTACGAGTCATCACTCAGTTGCAAATCAATTATTTGGCTTATCAAGTATTTCTTCAAAATTTATATTTTCCAATGTCATACCATGTCTAAGATCCTCACCAGCAGAACCAAAATGAACAAATAATATTCATAATATAAGTGTAAATACTATCACATTAGAAATAACTGAAATCATTTTTTATTTTTTATTTATTAAATTCAATATTCTTTAATAATTATATTAACTATATTTATAATTTCAACTAATTATTAGCTTGAATAGACACATCATTTGATGGCATATCAAAATCACA
>CAZACQ010000016.1:0-18035 GCA_964483725.1 uncultured Candidatus Peribacteria bacterium
ATCTTCTTCCTCTTCTTCTGGTCCAACTATTGTTAAACTCAAATCTGTAGTACTGTTTTCTGCATCGTATACTGCTCAAGTCATAGTAGCTCACAAAACATGAGTTGTTCATTCTACTGTAATCTCCAAATCTCTTAATACTATTGTATCATTTATACATTCTCACATTTTTGCAAAAGCCAAATTGTAATCTATATCCACTCTATCATCTCATCATTGTAGTATAAAATCTATTACATCATCAATAGTATTTAACTCTACTCATTCTATTTCATTTAATGCATTTTTTAAGTTTTCAAGATAATTAGGATTTAATTTTTCTATAATATCTCTTCAAGCTTCTCATTCTATACCCAAATCAATAAATGTATCTTCTCATCAATCTACTACATTAAATGCTCAATCAAATTGTTGAAATCATTCAGTCAAAACCTCACCTCTACCATTTGTAGATTGTGTAGCAGAAAATCATATACTACCATCACTTACTGATTTTAAATTAAAAGAAGTTCTATCTCAGTTTGCTACTAACCACTGTTCTCTAGCTGATTTAGTGGCAGCTAAAAGATCTGTATTATTAATTTCTGATTCTAGCACTTCATCAAACAATTCATGTCTATTGTTAGCTTCATCATGACTTCTCAAAGTACTACCATGTGATTCAGTAGGCTCCAAACTAACTGTATCACCTTCAACTCTTAGATTTCATTCTTGCATAAATCATGCTACTGCTGATTGTAAAATTGCTAACTTTTCTTCTTTAGTATAATCTTGATTATTTATATTTTCCAAAAGATTATTTATATATTCACTATTTCCGTTTTCAGTTGCATAATCTTGCATTCATTGTCTATTCATTGCTTCTACAAAATGATTCCATATATCATCTATATTTCATTCTCAATTATTTGAATACTCAAAAACCATTCTTTGTAAATCAACCATACCCCAAGTGTTTGGATGCAACAATGTTTCTCTACCATTGATTATATTAAATAAAGCTTCTCTTTCTTCTTTTGTATTTTCTACAGCTTCACTCATCTCCTGATTAGCCTCTATTGATCTTGTTTCTTCTACTCAGAAATCTACAGAGTCTTCAATATCTCTAGTTTCACTTGGAATATATAGTCCATCTGAATCTGTTCTTCATCAATCTATAACAATGGTATATCTAGCAGCTTCTTCATTTGAATGCTTATCTACAGTAACTGTAGATATATCTCATCAAATATACAATTTACCATCTTGTCTTTCTGCTTGTACTACTACTCACTCAGGAGCTGATATATTGTATTGCATATTTCAATCAAACAGTTCATCAGTTATATCTTCAGGAAAGCTAATAACAGTTTTTCAATTATATGTATCACTGAAATTTACTCATAAATCTGCAGGATCTATCTCTTCATGAGTAATGTCTCTTTGTCCTTCTATATCACGAAGCACTTCATTCCAATTTTGACTAATATGCTCTGCATTTAGTTTTATAAATGGTATAGGAAGGTATCATGACAATAAGATAACTCATCATCAAGCTCAAGTAACATGAAATCACTCATTATCTGCATACAACTGATTTTTGTGATAAGTTAGATATCATTCCATCATATCTCTTAAAAAATCATCTCAATACTCTTCTCATTCTCAATACATTTCATAAGCAATCTTTATTTCATCATACACTTCTCTAGCAGCTCATAAGTTATCTTCCAATTCTGATTTTGTATTTGATTCTTCAAAATCTTTTCAATTTTTAATATCATCCCACATAGTATTAAACATAAGTTCACGAGTCTCTTCTACATCTCATTCTATTTTTTCTTTTACACTCTCATTAATCTCAGCTCAATATATACTACCCCAAGCTCATTGGACAGTATATACAGATACTTGAGCATCTCTATCCAATTCAGAATTAAATAATCAATTCAAGCTAGATTCTGGGTTTGTTGATAAACTTGCAACTAAGTTTTGATTTGCATGATTTCAAATTAAATTTATAGAATGATAATCTCAAGTATGTCAAACACTAAGTACTGGAATCACAAAATTTACCAAAGATGCATTCATAGTAAATCAATTTTCTTCAAAAACTTGTTTATCAAACTGTATTCAATAATTTCAATTAAGATATCAAAATCTAAGACTATCTAGATATGAATCAGTAAATTCTGAAATATCAAAATCTAGATTTCATCATTGACTTGATCAAGCTACAATATTAACTGCATTTAATTTTATTTCTCTCTTGACATCTTCTGTTACTTGTTCTCAGATAAGTTCTTCTAATTCAACAAGTCTAGTATCATCTTCTAATTTCTCATCTAAGTTTTCCATTATTTCGTCTCTAAGTCTTTCTCTTGTTTCAAAATTCCTTTGCAATCTATTTTCTACTCATCATTTAACCATAAGTTCTGTAGGATTCACACCAGATTCTACATATGAAAGAAAGCTTCTTTGGAATTCCTCTCTTGCTTTATAAAAATTATCTCACATTTTAGAGACAAAATCTTGAAAGCTATCTCATAATCATAAATTTTTTATTAAATTGTCTGCTTTTTCATCATGATCTCATGACCAATCCATAGTATTAACTAAAGCTTGAATTTCTCATACACTAGAATTTGCTTCATTACTAAGAGTTGTAGATCTATCAAAATCAAATAATAATGCTAATTGTTCACGAGTATTAAAATTATTTACATTATTTTGGATTTCATTATAATCTTTCATAGCAAGATAAATTGCCATCACTTCTGGTGCATGACCTGACTGACTAGGTCTTCTTTCATAAATATTGTGTATATTATAATTTTCTTCCTGACTTTCCAAACTTGTCCATCTATGTGGTTTATATCAAATTGATTCAAGATAAGCTGCAGAATCTCCTACTGTAAAAGGTGTTAATCTATTTGATCGTGCACTATCAATTCATTCATCAATTAATTCTCAAAGCTCATCCACATATTTAGATAATTCATTTGATTTTAATATATCTGACAATGATTCTTGTGTGTCAGAGTTTAATCTATTTATATATTCATATCTATCCCTATTTCTACGAAATATTCAAGAAGCTTCGAATCAAGAATTATTTTGTTTAGTTTCATATTCTTCAACAAAATTAGACTCATAAACTTCTTCAGCTAAATCTGATGATTCTTGTCTTGTTTCTTCTACAACTTCAGCTTCTTCTGATTGTCTTTCTTCTTCTGCTGACTCTAATTCTCTTTGAGCTTCTTGTCTGTCATTTTCAGATACTTCAGCTGATGCTTCATCAAAACTAGTATCAACTTTCTCTCTTTCTTTTATTTTATCTTTTTGAACTTCAAACAATTCTCTTATTATATCATAAAGATTATCCAAATTTATATCTTCAGCTTTATCTATTTTATCTCAACTAGAAACTTTTTCATTATAATAAACTCTAAAAGCTTCTAAAGTTTCTCAACCAAATAATCAATCAGTTGATATATTACTTCAAAGCTCCTCATTTATTGTTTTTTGTAATAACTCTACTCAGTATCTCTCATTATCAATTTCCAAAGAATTTAATGAGTTATCCTTATTAAGCCTTATATATGACTCAGTAGACTGTCTCAAATATGAAACATCCTCATTATGGAAATCTAAGTTTCACTCAATCTCTATTTCTGGACTATTCTTTTGGTCTAAATTTCTTTCATCAACCATATTTATATTATTATAAAATAAACTTGACATAATTTTATATTTTTTTATTTTTCTGTCAAATTTTTGAATACTTTTAAAAAAAACACAGTCTACAATTAGCATTTAAAAACACTATTTTCAAGAAAAAATTACTTTTACTGTACTAATTATTACAAATAAATCCAAAAATATAGACCAATTTTGTATATAATACAAATCTAGCTTAGCTTCCTCATCAAAATCTAAGCTATCTCTACCAAAAATTTGTGCATAACCTGTAATTCAAGGTTTTATACTTAATAATCTTTTGTGCCATTTTTCATAATTATCAACTTCATTTAATAAATGAGGTCTAGGTCATACTACAGACATTTCTCATTTCAGAACATTAATAAACTGTGGTATTTCATCTAGTGATGTCTTTCTCAAAAATCTTCACCATCAAGGAACTCTTGGGTCATTTGATATTTTGAATAATGGTCATTTTCTTTCATTTTCTTTTATTAGTTTATTTTTTTGTTTATCAGCATCTTTTATCATACTTCTAAATTTGTACATTTTGAATAATTTTCATCATCTTCATACTCTTTCAGATTTATAAAAAATAGGTCTTCAATCTTTGATAAGTATAAAAACTGAAATCAATATAAACAACCAAAAGAATAATATAAAAAATAACAGTGAAAAAATTATATCAGATAGTCTTTTTGTAACCTTGAACCATCAATCAAGAGGAGAAGGTTTTTGTTCAAAAGCAAGTACTGGTCATATTCTAGATGGAGAATAAACCAAATCTTCTAAAAAGAAATTTTCAGATATATGATAAAATTGCTTTTGACTAATCCTTGCTACATCCAACAAATCTTGTAAAAAATTTTTATCAAAATTTCATACAGTGATAACTACATCTTTGTCTTGAATGTTTTCTTTTATATCTTGAATATTTGTAAGTTTAATACCAAAAATATTATAAATATCATAATTTCTAAAATTTTTTAAAATTTTTTGATAGAAAGTTTTATCAGAATATACAAACAAAACATTGTATGGCTTTTTCCTTTCCAATATAGAATTTATATAATTAAAAATTATATCAAAAAAAGTTATAAAAAATAATGAAGCAAAAGCTCATGTAAGAAGTACAAATCTTGAAATACCATTTGGAAACATAAATCACTGTCACAAATATGCAATAAAAGAAATAACAATAAGCCAAAAAAACCATATTTTCAAAAATTTTCTATAATATCAATGAATTGGTTTGAAAAGTTCATATATTCAATACAAAAATGAAATTATAATAAACAAAAATCATGATAATAAAGTGAAAATTAATGTTTCAGTAAAAACTACTTGAGGAATATCCAAAAATATATTTTCAACAAAATCATAAAATCTAATATTATAAACTATCCAAAAAGAAAATAATATTATAAAAAAATGAAAAAATGGTCTAATCAAACGAAGAAATAAAACTTGATTCATTTAGCTTGATAATAAGTATTAAATTATCAATTAATTTAATAAATTTCTTTATTTTTACAAGTAGAAATAAAAATTTGAAAAAAAAATAAAAAAAAATATAATTTAAGGAAGATTTAAGATTTAAATTATTTTTAATGAAGAATTATTTGATTTCATGTGAAAATAAATCAAGAAATATAAAAAGATGAATAAATGTAGTACTAGAAAAGAATATAGTAAAAGAAGTTAAAAGAATGAATTATGTTAAATCTTATAAAAAAAATGATTTATGAAAAATTAAAAAAAATGAAGAAAAAATGTTACTTTTGATTGATTGTAATGATATAGAAAAATTCACTAAAATTTTTGAGTGAATAATTTGATCCAAAATTTTTATTATAAAACAAGAAAAAAATGAAAAATAATAAACTATTATATATAATTATTACTATAATAATTTTTATTTTATTTTTAAAATTTATTTTTGATTTTTCAAACTTTTTTATATGATTTTTAATAATTTCTACTTTGTTAGTATGGCTATTAATAAATATAAAAAGTATTTTTGCTTTTGTAATTGCTAGTATAATAGTAATTTTAAATTTTATATTATTAACTTTTGCTTTGATACCAACTTATGATGAAGAAGTAGATGTATGAAGTTTTTACTCACAAAAATGAAACTATTTAAGTATTGAGATAAATGATAATATTGAAGATTTAGAAGAAAATAATGCAAGAATAAGAATAATATGACCGGGATGAAAAAATGAAACATATAATATTAATGAAGATAAAGAATGAAAAGAAATAAGAGTAAGGGAAAACTATGTTGTAAGTTTTGTAAGTTCAAGTAAAGATATAGATAGTATAGTTAATTTACATTTACGAGATTGAACTATACTAAAAATATTTCCCCAAACAACAATAAGATTAAATGAAATTTTTCAAAATCACTCTAACTTAACAGAATCTAGAACAAATATATCATTAGAAAGTTGAAATATTTGGTTTACAGTAGTAAGAACAATAGTATCAGATGATTGATTTAATATTGAAACAAATAATTGAGCATTAGTAATTAGATGAACCTCTTGATTTATTAATCATAATCAACAAGATAACGAAACTAATATATTTAGTTATAATCATATAATTGAATATATATCAGAAGAATGAAAATCTAAAATATTATGAAAAAATGAAGCAGCAAGAATTAAAGATAATATAATTAAAGAAATTGATATTAATGAATTCATTAATGATTTTTGAGAAGATTTATATAAAAGATTAAATAGATTTTTCCAGTATGATCAAGAAATAATAGAAGAATATAAGGATGAATTAGTTTGATATATTGAAGAAAATTATTGATGGGTATTAGACGAAAGTGAAAGAATATCTAAATTATCAGAATGGAAATTAAGATTTCAAAGTTTATATGATGAAGATGCAAAATCAAATTTAGAAAACTATAGAAAATACTCTACAATGGTTTGAAAGAGTGATATAAGTCAATTTAATGACTACTTAGAAAATGCTATTTTGGTACCTGTAAATGAAAATCTAGAAAGAGCAAAAATTAACTTTTTAGAACTTTTATCTGAAGAAAATGTTGAAGCTGCTAGAAGTTATGCAACAAATAAATTTAATGAAGTATTAGAAATGTGAGAAGATATAGATACTGATAATATAAAAGATATTATAGAAAGTTCTGATATAAATATTGATAGTATTATTGATAGAGTAAATAACTTTTCATTTTAAAATAAAATTATAAAATATACTAAATTATGAGTAAATTTAAAAATATAAAAACAAAATACTGATTTTTTCTTATACAAGTAATTACTATAATTATAGCATATTTTATAGTTAATTTACAATTATTAGAAAATATAAACCTAAATATATATTCACAACTGATAGAAACTAGAAATAAAATTATAAACTTAAGTCCTGAATTTGAAAATAATAAAGATAAAATAACAATAGTATGAATTGATGAAAGGTTCTTTAGTGAAGAGAGCATTTCTTCACAATGATTACATAGATGATACTACTCAAAAGTTATTGAAAATATTATGGAATATGATCCCTGAACAATATGAATAGATGTTTTATTTGAAAAAAAATATAATTTTTCTGAAATTGATGAAAGAAGTAAAGTTTTAAATCAAATATTTGAGACTTATGATTATGAATTAGCAAGTAGTTTAAATGAAAATATAGTAATTGCTAGTTTATATGATCATAATAATAATAATTTTATAAAAGCAGAGAATTTTTTCTTGCAAAATAATCCAAGTATATGACATGTTAATAGTTTTGTAAATAAATGATATGATTTATGAATTAGAACAAATATTTATGATAAAAATAATGAATATAAAAAACCATTTTCAATTAAAGTATATAAAAAATATAAAGAAAATTCATATAATAAATTATACTGAGAATGAGTTTGAATTAATATAAATATAAATCAAAGTGAAAATTTTTATAGAATAGATGATAAATTTATACCAATATCAAACATGATATATTGATTGGATTTCATATTTACACCAATATATGAGACAAACCCAAATAACTTTAATTATATATCTTTGTATGATATATTCAAAAATAAAGAAGATTATAGTGAAAAATTTGAAAATAACATTGTTCTTATTTGAGCAACAGATAAAGCTTTGCAAGATATAAAACCAAGTTTAATATGACAAACACCATGAGTAATTTATCATGCTAATCAAGTAATATCACTATTAAATAATGATAATATATATTTATTATGAAAAAAACAAACACTAATAATTATAATTTGAATTATATTAATTAATATATTAATATATTATATTTTTAAATTTAACTGATCAAATAAATTTAGCTTGTATTTTTTAATATTTGAAATATTCACATTAATAACTGTTTCTATTTTATTTTCTTTACTATGAATATTCATTGATTTTTTTTCAATATTAATTCCTATATGAACTATAATATTAGTAATATTTATTCAATTAATATTTACTACAATATATCATATTACAGAACTAAATGATCTAAAGAATAATTTTCAACAATTATTCTGATTGTATGTATGAAAAAATATAAAAAATAATAATTCTAATTGAGATAAAACTGCAGAAAGCAAAAATATAGCAATATACTTTTCAGATATAGAATGATTTACTGAAATTTCAGAAAAATTATCACCAAAAGATAACATCAAATTCTTAAATATATATTTAGAAAAAATGAGTGAAAATATTTCTATAAATAAATGATTTATAGACAAATATATTGGTGATGCAGTAATGGCATTTTGGGAAAATGATGACTGAGTTGATTTAGCAACAAGATCTGCAATATTTAATTGTATTGAAATTGAAAAAGTAAATAAAAAAATACAAGAAAAGATATGAAAAGAAATTAAATTAAATACAAGAATATGACTACATTATTGAGAATCAATTGTATGAGATGTATGAAGCGAAAAATATAAATTAAATTATACTATAATATGAGATAATGTTAATTTAGCAGCCAGACTTGAATGAATTAATAAATATTATGGAACAAATATATGTGCATCAGAAGATTTTATAAATAAACTTAAAAATAAAAATGATTATTTTTATAGAAAATTAGATAAAATTATAGTTAAATGAAAAAATAAAGATATTACAATATATGAAATAATTCCTATATTTAGAAAAGTAATGACATACTGACAAATCAAAGAATATGAAAAATTTATAAATTTATTTGAACTATGAATTGAAGAATACTTTAAATGAAATTTTCAAGAAGCTGTTAAATTATTTAAAGAATCATATATTTTAAAAAATGATGATGTATCAAATATATTTATTGATAGATGCAATAAATTAATTAAAAATAATATAAAAGAATGGAATTGAATATGGAAGTTTGATACTAAATAATGTTAAATTGTTGAAAAAATATTAAATACATTAAATATACTAAAGATTAATTTTTAAACAATCTTTAAACAAATTAACATTTAAATTTTTATTATTTATAGTTTATAACTCAAAAACATTTTTAAAACATTTTTTTATTGTTATTATTATTAATTTAATATAAATATGTTTTATATATTATATATAAATAAAACAAAAAAAATTGCATATTGTTTAATTTTTAATATAATTTAGTATTTATAAATTAATTAGTAAAAAATAATATGATTTTTTTGAGATTTATTTGATTTAAATAGAAAAGATAAATTAGAAAAAGTATATAAAAAAGAAGAAATAAAAAATTATATATCTAAATGAAACCAAGAAAAAAATAAAATTGATGAAAGAATTAAAAAAATTAATGATATGATTGATAAATGACCTGATGAATTAAAAAAAGATAGAGATATTCATAATAGACTTGTTATATATGAATTAGATAATGAAAAATTTAACGATTTACTAGAAACACTTCATACTTTTGCAAATACTGATTGAAATGTTTGTGAAAATGAAGATAGATTTTTAAATGCATTTTATGAATTAAATAGAGCAAACTTAGATGATATAGAAGAGATTGATGTTAATAAAATTAAAATTTTAAGTGATGAAGAATTAAAAGATAAAATGTTTTGTTTAAAAGTATTTGAAAAAGAAGATAGATTAGCAGTTGTAAGGTGGATATGATTGGTGATAAATGCTAATTGAATAAAGGATAAAAAACAAGAAATGTTATTAGCATTATTGAATAAAACTCGATTTGCTTGGTACTCATGACACTTGTTTATTAAATAAAAAAGAAGCTATTAAAGCTTCTTATTTATTTAAAGAAAGTTTCAAATCACTCCATTTCTTTATTAAAACTCAAATACAAGTAATCCTTGTTACAATCTGCTTTTTCTAATCTTTCTTTCGATGAAGATAATATATCTTCCACTTTTGTTTTTCAAACTCATTCTTTTCATAAATATTCTAATTCATCTCAGGGAAAAATATCTTGTTTTGAAACGAATTTATAATAAGTTTTTCAATTTTCTTGTATAGATTCATTATAAGTAAATCAATAATAAGTTTTTGATTGGATAGGTCCTGGAGTATCATAAGAAATGCTATCTTCTTCTCCGTCAGGAGCATTTCTTATACTATTAAATAAAAATCATTCCCAATAATGTCTATGTGGAATATCATAAACTAAGTTTTTAATTTTTGGATCAATTTCTTTTCATTCAAGTATACAGTCTCTTACATGAGAATAAGCTCTAGCAGTAGCAGCTGCATACCATTCAGATTTACTTCTTCATTCAATTTTTAATCAATCAACATATGGTAAAATTTCTCATAATTTTTCTATAGTACACATATCCTTGGAAGAAAACATATGAGATCAATCTTCTCATTCTTCTATTTTCATAAATTTACCAGGTCTTTTTTCCTCTTCTACATATACATTAAATTTGTATCTACATACATGTGAACATTCTCATTTATTCCCATCTCTACCTGAAAAATATTCTCATAACAAACATCTACCAGAATAAGTCATACACATAGCTCAATGAACAAAAACTTCCAATTCCATATCAGGCACATATTCTTTGATTTCCTTGATTTCTTCTATATTTAATTCTCTTGCTAAAACTATTCTTTTAACTCACAAATCATACCAAAATTTTACAGCCTCTTTGTTTAAAATATTGGTTTGAGTACTAAGATGTAATGGTATCTCAGTATTGTATTTTCTAATAGTGTTGAATGTTCAAGGATCAGAAAAAATTATAGCATCAGCTCATAAATTAGCAACTTTTTCTACCATTGATTCAAATATTTTGATATCTTGATTCCTTGGGAAAATATTCATTGTAAGATATGCTTTTTTACCAAGTGCTTGAATATCTTTTATAGTTTTTTCTACTTCGTCAAATGTTTTTACTTTGTTTTGTCTCATTCTCAAAGATGTAAAAGGTACTCATAGATAAACTGCATCTGCTCAGTTTTTGGCAGCTGCTATTGCTTTGGTATATGATCATCCGGGTGATACTACTTCCATTTATTTTTTTTATAAATTTAAAAATTGTATAATAGTCATAATACTGGATTTTCATTTATAATCAATATTATTTTAAAAGATTTTTGGAATTAAAGCTGCTGTATTTGATTTATATTTTTCATAATTACTGTTTCATTTATATCTATTATCAGTCATTGCAATTCCTGAAACAAAAACTAATAAAAATGTAATAATTACAAATCAAACTAATGAAAATAAACTTATTTGTATTCATATTATTCATATTCATAACCAAAAACAAATTTCTCAAAAATAATTTGGGTATCTATGAAATTTTCTTAATCAAGTTGTTAGAATTTCTCATTTATTTTTATTTTTCAAGAATTTAAATAATTGATAATCAGCTATACTTTCATATAATATTCAAAAAACTGAAATTATTGTTCAAATAATTAAATATATATTTATTCACAAATTATTTTCTCATAATAATATAATAAATAAAGGTGTTGCAATTAGAAACATAATAATCATTTGTAGAATATATACTTGAAAAAAACTTCTAGTATAAAAATATTTCCATTCATTTCTTCGTTTTTTATATCTTTTATCTTCTCAAGATTTTTTTAATTTTCTATAAAAAATATATAATGATAATCTTAATCACCAAGTTAATATCAAAGCTAATGTGATAATTTGAAAAATATATTGATTTGAGTTCAAAAATAGAATTATTGAAATTATTCAAAATCATAATCCCCAAAAAATATCTACTATAGAATTATCTTTAATATAAATAGATATTAAAAATAATAATATATAAAGTACAAAAATAATAATTAAACTTTCTATCATAAAAATTTACTTATATTATCAAAAAATAAAAACATAGATACAGATAAAATAGTACATAATACTATTCCCCAAAAAATATCTACTACTACAAATTTGATAGGATACTCTTTTATAAAAGTTAAATTTGTAAGGTCATAAACTCAATAAAGTATTAGTCAAAATAATACTCCTGTATATGTAGCTTGAATAATATTATTGGAGTTAATAGTTATAAAAAATAATATTCATAATACAATTAGACTCCAAGCAATTACTCAAGCTTTTATGTTTACTTTGATTCATCAATTTTCAACTATTACTAAATTTTTAAATTCTTTTATTATAAAATTTTTGCTAATAATTCCTAGCCAAACATAGTCTAATATTAATATAATCAAAAATCAAATACCAAATGTTAGTATTAATTTAATTATTTCCATATTAATTTAGTTATTAATAAAATTTTTGAATTTATAAATATATTTTTTATAAAATCAAATATCTTGAATTTTTTATAAAAATTTATATAAGAATTTCATTTTATAATTCTAAATTATGAAAAATGATTCATAAAGTTAAAACTATATCTAATATATGATTAGAATGATATGAAATAACAGTAGAATCAGATAGTAATAAATCATTACCAACTATAGAAATAGTATGATTACCAGATAATTCTATAAAAGAATCAAAAGAAAGAATAAAAGCTACTTTTAGGTCTTGTTGAATAGAATTACCTGCTAGGAAAATAATTTTAAACTTATCTCCTTCAGATATAAAAAAAATATGAACAAGATTTGATTTACCAATGGCTATAGCAATATTGTTGCTTTCATTTGATTGAAAAATAACTAATGCTTGATTAATAAATGATTGATTATTTTTTTGAGAACTTTGATTAGATTGAAATGTGAAAGCAATTAATTGAATATTACCTTCAGTTTTATATGCTAAAAATTTGTGATACAAAAATTTTTTTGTTCCATACGAAAATTTATATGAACTTAAATATATTAAATGAATTAATATATATCCAGTCTGAAATTTCTCAGAATTGGTAGATTATTTTTGTAATTGAAAAGAAGCTTATTTTATAGAATGATGAAATAATTTTCATGAAATAGTTAATACCATAGATAACTTAGAAAATGATTTTTCTAATATTTCATGACATAGTTTTGCAAAAAGAGCCTTAATGGTAGCAGCTAGCTGACTTCATAATGTTCTTTTACTTGGTGCTCCTTGAAGTTGAAAAACAATGTTGTGTAAAGCTACTCAGACAATACTTCCTCCTATGAATTTTGATGATATATTGCAAGTAAGTCAAATATATTCAGTAATATGAAAATTAAATAAAGAAAATCCTTTGATAACAAATAGACAATTTAGGTCTGTACACCATACATCATCAAGAGTTAGTATTGTTTGATGATGAAATTATTTACATCCTTGAGAAATAAGTCTAGCTCATAAATGAATATTATTTTTTGATGAATTAGCTGAATTCCCTAGAAATGTGCTTGAAGTACTTAGGCAACCAATTGAAGATAAAGTAATTAATATTTCTAGAGCAAGTTGAACTGTTTCTTATCCAGCTGATTTTATGTTTATGGCATCTATGAATCCTTGTAAGTGTTGATACTATAAGGATTTGGAAAAAAATTGTATATGTTCTATTAATGAGATTAAAAAATATCAAAGTAAAGTTTCTTGACCTCTTTTGGATAGATTTGATATTATACTTGAAATTCCAAGACAAAACATTAATAAGATAATATCAAAGCGCAATGAAAAAACTTCTTATGAGATTAGAAAACAGGTTGAAAATGCTTGGAATATTCAGTCCAAAAGGTTTGTATGAATGGATATAAGTTCAAATTCTGAAATGTCTTCAAGGCATATTAATGAATTAATTCATTTAGACTCAAATTCAAAAAATCTATTGGAAAATGCTAGTAAATCCTTAAGTTTATCACCAAGAGTTATTCATAGAATTATGAAACTTTCTAGAACAATTGCTGATCTTGATTGAAGTGAAGAAATAAAACAAGAACATTTATCTGAATCTTTGCAATATAGATCAAAAAATATGTTTGTAGATAATGATTAATTTAATAATAAAAAACATTTATGAAGAAATTTCCATGACAAGCTAAGGATGAATTAGTTATGTACTTATGAAGACAATACTTACCTAGATATTTTATTCAAAATATACAAATTTTTGCTACATTTTTAGGTTTATGACTATTAATTTTTTTTATATGAAATACATTTTGAAATTTTTTTATATGATTAATTTTATCTTTAATTACTTTTTCAGTATTAATTTTTTCTTTTATTTTTATTTTCTGGAAAAATACTTATTTGGTAATTACTAATAAAAGAATAATAAAATTTGTTAGAAATTGATTTTTTAAAAGTCATATTAGAGAAATAACTATATTTTCTCTACAAGAATGTATAGCTAAATATTCAGGTTTTATAGATAGAATTTTTTGATCTTGAAATGTATCCTTTATCTGAAAGGATGAAAATATAGTTATACATTTTTATTGACTTAGACATCCAGAAGAATTAACTATGTATGCAAGTAGACTGAGAGATTTTCTTATTGAAAATCCTAATTATAATCCAAAAAAACTAGAAAAATTTATGCCTAGAAGAATTAGAAAACAAATTTCAGCTGAAAAATAATTATAAATTTAAATCTAATATTTTATTTAGTATGTCTTCTTTACTTTCATTATCACATATTATAAATAGTTCTTGGGCAGTAGATCATTTTTTCATAATAAATTTCATTCAACTTTTTGTATTATAAGAAAATGTCATTTTTTTATGACTTGATCATTTTTGTTTTCTAGAAATTCTTCATGGAATTATTCTTTTAACTTGTTCTATTTTTTCTATATTTTTTAATATATTTTTAAACTCAGGTAGTATATTATGTTCAGTTTTAATTTTACCTGTATTGTATTTCATTAAAAGAATATTATTCAATGTAAATTTTCTAATTCTTCTAACTCTTCAGCATAAAATAATGCAAACACTGCCAATCAATTTACCAAGGCATGAAACCCAAAAACTTGTATTAATGATTTTGTTTTATAATATATATATCAGAGTATAAGTGCTAATATCAATAAATTTAATATTACAGCCCATTCAAAGTGAATAGTTGCAAATATAACTGCTGAAATAAATATTCATATAATTGGTCTATAATTATCTAATAATATTTTGGTAATAAATCATCTATAAATTATTTCTTCAACTAAAGGGGCTATTATAGCTACCATTATGAATATTATTAAGTATTCATACCAAAAATGTGTTGGAACTTGTCATATTACTTGAGCAACATCTTGTTCTCAAAAAAGTCATGGTATTTCAACATTTAAATAATTTATAATTAGAAGTAGTGTTCAAGATATTATTATATAAATAATATACATTCAAAATGTATAAAATAAAAAATTTCAGAATCAATACCACTTAATTTGTTCTTTATAATAATCTTTGATAAAATTTTTAAGTTCTTTAGTTTTGAGTTTTTTCCAGTATTTAAAACTTAAAAATAATAAAAATAATACAATTATTTGCTGTAAAATAAATAATAATGAGAATACTATTATAAAACTAATATTTTCAAAATAGTTTCAAAAATTCTCAATAATACCTGGAAAAAATGTAAATACAGTTATTATTAATATATTTAAAAATAAATATAATATTAAAAATAAAATTACTGATAATAAGTCTCTTTTCATAAGAAGTTTATTTAACTATTTAAATATGTCTTTTTTTGCTATGAAAATACTATTTCTTCAATTAGATAAATTAGTATTGTTTCATTTTTTATCTAAGTATATAGGATTTTTTGATACGAATCATGCTAATTTTATTAGTTTACTTTTTTCGTTTTCATTAAATATATGATAATATCTATAGTAAATCTTATTTTCTCATTTCCATGGTATATAAATATCATTATATTTTAAGTAATTTAGAGTAAATATTGATTTTAATAAAGACTTTCATACTTCTTTTTTATATTTTTTTATAAACCATTTTGAAAAGCACCAATTTATTGATATTAATTTTCATTTAAATTTCAATATTCTGTATATATTTTTAAGTATCAGTAGTCTTTCTTTTTCAGAATCAATATGTTGAAAACTTGCTATCATTATCACAAAATCAAATTCTTCTTGTTTAAATTTTTTTAAAATTTCAATCATATCATCAGAATAAAAAATACTTTCTGGGTGATTATTTTTTGCTATTTGAATAAGATTATTAGATATATCTCATCATATATATTTTATATTTTTGTTATGATAATTATTATTTTCATTTAGATAGCTTAAAATATTTGCATTACCACATCCCAAATCTAATATTTTTATATCTTTATTTTTGTGATTTTTAATTTCTTCTAAAATAATTTTATATTCTGGCCAAATTTTTTGTCTAGTTGTGTTTCGTTTTTCACTTTGTTCATCATAAAAATTTTTTATTAGTTTTTTTATAGTCATAATAATATTATTTTATTAAAGTTTAATTTATTCTTTTATATCAGCATCATCAAAGTCAAAAATTCACTGTCAATTTTTGTCTTTATTATTATCTTTCTTAGTTTTTTTACTGTTTCATAATTTTACTATATCTTTTATATTATAATTGAATTCTTTTTCTCATATATGTATCTTATTATGTTTGAGGAAATACAATAATACTCCCAAAGTCATTTTTACATCGTTTCTACAATATGATTTAACTTTTTTATATGCTTCTTGATTTCAGTCTTGCATATATTCTTTAAGATATTGTTCTCATTCCAATCATGATTCTAATGTCTTTCAAATTCATAGTAAACTACTTGATACCTTATCTAATCAGATTCTCTTTCAGGTTAGATTTCGTATAAATAAAAACAGGTCTATACTTTTTTTATTTAGTATATCTATTTTTTCATCATCATAATCTGTATTGTAAATACTTACTGGATTATCAAAATAAATATTATTATATCAAATTATCCATCAGTCAAAATCTAGCATGAAATCTACAAATCTTTTAACAGCATTTTCATCTACTAGCCTATATTTTATTGATTTAAGTTGATTTTCATTTGAAATAACTGCATAAGCAATCATAAACTTCATACTTCTTAAATTATTAATATTACCAACAGTTTCTATATCATATACTAAATATGGTTTTCATTCTATTTTTTCATACTCTCAACTTTTGAATTCATCAAATAATGTAGTTGAAATTGTTTTATTTTCTTTTATTTGTTTATTAAGTTTTTTTTCATTTTTTAACTGATTATGTAACAAGTTAATCTCTTCTTGAGACATGTTTATTTGAATTTTTTCTTTTTCATCAGATAATGTATAATAATCCTCATTTAGTTCAATTTTGAAAATAGGAGAATTTGCTTCAAAAAAATATACACAATTTCAATATTTACAACTATCTTTTAAAAATTCTTTTAAATATGTATATCTTTTATTTGTATATAATTTTTTCAAATTTCTAACAAATCAAGTTTTAACTTCAAAAAGTTGTTTGTATGTAAATTTTTTATACATATATTAAAATTATTTTTTAAATTTGATATAATTTATATTAATATAATTATTTTTTTCAATAAAAAAATGCTGATAAATTAATATCAGCATTTTTGTCTATTTTTATTCAAGTTGACTAATTGTTTGAGGATCATATTCTTCAAGTACTCAGAACAAATTTGTTTGCATTTGATTTAAAGTGTTTCTGTTCATAGTTATTATATCAATTGAAAAGTTTTCAATTAAATATTCATTTGATCACTCTAGTATCTTAAAATCATATACTCTATTATTATTATTTAGATCTATTGTAAATCTTACATTACTAAAATCAATTTCTCATTCTACAATATAAACTCAATCTCATTCAGTTCATACTACTTCAATTTGAGTTCAAAAGAATCTAGAAGTTCTTGTATTTATATAGTTTATATCTCAAATACTTATATTAATTTCATCATCAATTTCATCATCAATTTCATC
>CAZACQ010000016.1:18135-23599 GCA_964483725.1 uncultured Candidatus Peribacteria bacterium
AATTTCATCATCAATTTCATCATCAATTTCATCTTCTGTAAATAATGATTCTACAAAGTATACTATATTATCTCAATATATTGTGTTTTCATATAAAATATTATTAACACTATATTGTATATTATTATCATCTGCTTTAAAAGAGTCTAGAATTTCTCATTTAATTCAAAAATAATATTCTTCTCAATTTTTATATAATTCAAATCATCATTCTTTACATTCAGTATCATATTCTATATTTTCAGTTATTTTTTCACAAAATTCTATGTCATCTTCTTCAATTTCTTCATTTAGTATTCAACTTGTTCTTAGATAAGATATCATATTGTTTATTGAAACATTATTTTCATTAATAAGATTATCTAGAGTATCTTGAACATTTTCATATCATTCAATTTCAATTTTTTTAATATAAAATGAACTTCATTGATTATTTAGTTTCATTTTAACATCATATCTATTCACTTGTTCTCAGTCAATTATTCTAAATATTCATTCAGTTTCTACAGTCCTCTCAGAATTATTTATTTGATTACTAGATTCACTATAATTTCTTATTCTAGATAAATGATTTTCATATATTGAATTAAATGTTTCTACTCTTTGAGAACTTCAATGTGCTTCATCTTTATTAAAGATAGCTAAAATACTCTCACTTGCTATGTTTTCAATTCATTCATATCATTGAATTCTATTTCAACTATTTATTTCACTTAGTGTATTAGATATTCTTTCTATTGTTTGCTCTCTTTCGTGTCTTTGATTGCTAGATCTAATTTGTGCTATAAAATTTGATAAAAATCTGTTGTTGTAATAATAAATAATATCAGCATATTTTTGATCAATATGGTTTCTATCAAATAATTGTTCTATAAAAGAAAGATATGAAGAAATCAAACTTACATTATCCCTATTTTGATAAATTTGTTTTTGAAATTCAAATAATTTATTTAGATTTATTTTTCTATTTTGGTATGATCTACTTGATAATCTTCATTCTGTTTCTTCTAAATAGTTGATAAATTGAACATAATTATTAACTTTTTGTCTTATTTGACTATCACATCATCTTGATATATTAATAATATATTCATCATTTATTTTAAACTTTTCTTGATGTTTAATTATTCAATTACATACTCTTTCTTTATTGTTATCATCAAGTTGTGAAGTAATTTTATTAAATCAATTAATATCGTTTCATATATTATACCTATAAAAATTATCTATAAAATTATCTATATTTTGCTTACAAATATATGAACCTAATTTAACTCAATCATTACATCAAAGTCAGAAATGTTCAATAATGTCATCGTTTTCTAGATCCTTTTTTGAATAATTATTGTCATCATTTTTAAAATCATTTTCATTTAGTATATTTTCTCTAATTATTGTTTCTATTTCTCTACTTCAGTATTCTCATGTACTTATTCTATTATATACATTTTCCAAGTTATTATCAATTTTTAGATTTGAAGGAACTGTAAATCAATCAATAGATAATATACTTCTATTTGATTTTATATTGTCTCATGTTGAATATAGTTCTCATCATAGGAATTTAATATTAAATCAACTATATACAAATTCTTCATTATAATATATATTCCTTGCTTTATATCATTTTTCAGTATCAATTTTACCAATCTTTTCATCATCATAATTCTCTATATAAGAAAAATTCTTATCGAAATCTGCTCAAAAAACTATTAAACTTGTACTTACTATAAAGGCAATAATATACAATCATGGTTTCACCATATTTTTATATATTTGATTGTATATATTAATAATTTTTTTAACTTCTTGATTTATGTTTTGGTTTTCCATTTTTGTTTTTTATTTTAGTAAATATTTTTTACTTTTGTAAAATTATACATATAAAAATAAAATTGTCAAAAAATATTATTACTTTTTTAAAAATATAGATTGAATTTAATTTCTATTTATTTATAAACATTTTTAAAATATGGTGAGGTGGCTGAGTGGTCGAAAGCGCACGCTTGGAACGCGTGTGTACGATTCTTCGTACCGCGGGTTCGAATCCCGCCCTCACCGATTTCAATTAAATTTAAGTAAGAAAACTTAGTTAATGAACATAAAAAAAGAAGAAATCCAGAAAGCAAAAGAAAATTTTGAAAACTTTATCAATACTACTCCTTTGGAATATAGTGAAAGACTATCTGAAAAATATAATGCAAAAATATATCTTAAAAGAGAAGACTTACAACCAGTAAGGTCTTACAAAATTAGGTGAGCATTTAATTATATAAATAGCTTATCAGAAGAAGAAAAGCAAAAATGAGTTGTATGTGCATCTGCAGGTAATCATGCTCAATGAATTGCTATTTCTTGCCAAAAACTTGGTATAAAATGAACTATTTTCATGCCCCAAACTACTCCTCAGCAAAAAATATACAAAACAAAAAAATTTTGATGAGAATGGATAGATGTAGTTATGTATTGAGATAGTTTTGATGATGCTTATGCAAGATCAAGAGAATACGAAAAAGAAACTTGATGAACTTTTATACATCCTTTTGATGATGAAAAAATAATCACATGACAGGCTACAATATGACTTGAACTTGATCAACAAATAAATGAAAATGTTGATTATATAATATCTCCAGTTGGAGGATGATGACTTATTAGTTGACTTATTTTTTATTTTGAAAATAGCAAGCAAAACCCAAAAATAATCTGAATAGAGCCAGAAAATGCAGCTGCTATGAAAGAATCTTTAAAAAATTGAGTAAATACAAATCTAGAGAAAATAGATACTTTTGTGGATTGAGCAAGCTTGAAAAGAGTTGGTGAAAAAACATTTCAAATAGCTAAAAATTATAAACTAGAAGTTAGAACTACTCCAGAAAATAGAATTTGTAGTAGTATTTTAGAATTTTTGATGGAAGATGGTACTGTGCTTGAGCCTGCTTGAGCTATGTCTGTGGATGCATTGAAAGATATGAAAGAAGAAATAAAATGAAAAACTGTAGTTTGTGTACTTAGTTGATCAAACTTTGACTTTGATCGCTTACCAGAAATCAAAGAAAGAAGCTTGAAATATGAATGATTAAAAAGATATATGATAGTATCCTTCCCACAAAGACCTTGAGCTTTAAAAGAATTTTTGAATGTTTTGGGCGAAAACGATGATATTACTAGATTTGAATATTTGAAAAAAACAAACAAGGAAAGAGCTCCTGTTTTTCTAGGTATAGAAACTGATGATCCAAATAATTTTGAAAATATTTTCAAAAGAATGGATGAACTATGATTTAAGCATGAAGACATTACTTATGATGACTTTTATTTTGATTTATTAATATAAAAATGGAAAAATTTAATACTTCAAATGCACCTGAAGCTATATGACCTTATAATCAATGTGTAAAAGCAAATTGATTTTATTTTCTTTCATGACAAATAGCTTTAGATCCTTCATCTATGCAAATTATATCTGATGATATACAATCTCAAACTCATCAAGTATGTAAAAATATAATTTCTGTTCTTGAAAGTATTGGTTTGGATATTGAAAACACTGTTAAAATAACTATTTATTTAAAAAATATAAAAGATTTTCCTTTAGTTAATGAAATTTATGGATCTTATTTTCATCATCATCCTGCAAGAACTTGTATAGAAGTATCTTCTCTACCCAAAGATTCTTTGATAGAAATAGAAGCTATTGCAGTAGAATAATTTTTTACTTCACAGTCACAGATTTTGCCAAATTTCTAGGTTTGTCTATCTCATTTCCAAGTTCTAATGATACATAATAAGAAAGCAACTGACCTACTACAGTAGTTAGAAATGGATATAACAGATAATCACTTTCGGGAATCTTCAAAAAATAATCAGCTTGGAAATCCTTGTCTCCTATTCATATTACTTTTCATTTTCTTGCTTTGATTTCTTCCATACTAGAAATATTTTTATCAAAAAAATAATCATTTGGATTTATCAAAACTGTAGGGAAATTCTCATCTATCAATGCCAAAGGTCAATGTTTCAGTTCTCAAGCTCAATTTGCCTCGCTATGAAGATAAGAGATTTCTTTGAATTTCAAACTAGACTCAAAAGCTATAGGAAGCTGTAAATTTCTTCACAAAAAGAAAAAGTTTTTATATTTACTAATATCTTTTGCCACAGTTTGGATATTTTCTTTTTCTTCCAAAATTTCTTGTATTTTATCTGGGATTTGTTTGAGTTCTTTCAAAATCTTTTCAAACTCTATCAAAGATAAAGATTTTTTGTTTCCAAAATACAATGCCAAAAGCAATATACTACTAATTTGAGCTATGAAAGCTTTGGTGCTTGCCACACCTACTTCTGTTCCAGCTCTTAAAAACATACCAAAATCAGTTTGTCTTGCTATACTTGATCATACCACATTTACCAGTCCCAAAGTTTTTCATCATTTTTTCTTTACTTGATTTAGTGCTGATATGCTGTCTGCTGTTTCTCAAGACTGAGATATAAAAACATACAAAGTTTTGGGGTCTATATTTATATTTTTGTATTCAAATTCACTTGCTATTTCTACACTTGCATTTATTCATGCTATTTGCTGCATTCGCAAAGTTCAAAGCATACCTGCATGGTAAGAAGTCCCACAAGCTACAAAAACAATATTTTCAAAATCATGTTTATCTAGCTGAGTAAAAGCTTCTGATTGCAAAGTTTTTTGGTCAAAATCTACTCTTCATCTAAAAATTTCTTTCATTACTTGGCTTTGTTCAAAAATTTCTTTTAGCATAAAATGCTGGAAATCTCATTTATCAGCTACTAAATTTTCTGTATCTACTTTTTCAATAGCTTTACTTACAAGTTTTCATTCAGATTTTATCAAAAAGTCATTGTTGTTCACAAAAATCAAATCACCATCATCCATGAAAATAATATTGTTGGTGTATCATCCCAAAGCAGTCACATCAGAAGAGAAAAAGAATTCACCTTCGTCAGTATATCCAAAAACCAAAGGACTTCAGTATCTAACTCATATTATTTGTCCTGGAAAATCTTCATGAATCACCAAAAAAGCATAAGCTCATTCCAGTTTGTGAAGTATGTTTTCTACAGTTTTCAATAGATCTTTATCTTTGTTTTTTTGTATCAATGCAGCTATTACTTCGCTATCTGTTTGAGAAGAAAATTTATATCAGTTTTTTTCAAGTTCTTGTTTTAATTGTTTGTAATTTTCAATAATTCAGTTGTGAACTATTTTTACTTTTCAATCTTGGCTTGTGTGTGGGTGTGTGTTTTCTATGTTTACTTCTCCGTGAGTTGCCCATCTAGTATGTGCTATTCAATAATGATTTCATTCTTGTTTTCATACTTTTTCTTCCAAAAAACTTACTTTACCAAGAGATTTGATAAAATTAATGCTTTTATTTTCTCATCCAAAAGCAATTCAAGCTGAGTCATACCCACGATATTCCAATCTTCAAAGTCA
>CAZACQ010000017.1:0-20241 GCA_964483725.1 uncultured Candidatus Peribacteria bacterium
GGCAGATTCATAATCCTTTGAGATACAATTTATCTTATGCAAAGCCAGTGATAGATCATTTTGAAAATTCAAAATTGGCTAAAGAATTGTTTTCCAACCCCTCAAGGCCGGCCTTGGACTAGCTATTTTTCTAAATCATCCTGTTCTGACTTCAATCCTGATTTTTGTCTCTTTTTGACTTCTTCCCAAGGAATTCACTTTCTCCAGCCTTGAATTCTTTCAGTAAATTTTTTATCACATCTTTCAAAAACTTTGTGACTTTCTATCTTTCATTCACTTTCTAGACTATGAAGAAGGCACAAATAAGTCCAAAGCACATCTCATAATTCATCTTCTAAGTAAACTTTTTTACCTGATTGAATTTCTTTTTCTGCTTCCTGAATTTCTTCTTTAAGTCAGTTTATATAGGTTTGACTTCATTTGTACCGGTCTACTTTCAGAGCAATAAGTTCCTGTATTCTTCAAAAAGAAAAATCATATATTTTTTGGAAAACTTCTTTCATTAATTTAATATTTTTTATTAATATTTAAAATATTATTTATCCAAACATTATCCGTTCAGGTCTGAACATAATAATTAATCATAATGCTAACATCAATAAACCTCATATTAAAGAAGTCCATTTTTTGAACTTTGTACTGATTCAAACTAGTGTCATAGTACTTACAGCTATAGCAAAAATTATAAAATGATCAAGCAAGAAAAAGAATATATAAGCCAAAAGATAAATTAAATTAACTCACCAAGTGTATCATTGTGCTTCAAGTATAGCAATATATGTGATAGGTATACCAGCTGTACAAAACATTTCAAAAAAGTTTATAGCAAATGCTATTAATGTTATTCATATCATTGAAATTATCAAACTTTTTTGCTCTATAGCAGCTTTTATTTTATTAAAAAAGTAATTTCTTCTTTTTTCTCACATTACTGAACATCAATTTTTTTCTTTCCAAAATTTGTACAAACTTGCTATTCAAAATGCTATTGCCATTATTCAAATAAATAATTGAAAATAAGACCTATAATACTGAGGTATACTTTGCATACTAAAAAGCAAAAAAGACAATATTCATAAATAAGCTATTCATGATGCTATAATAAATGTGCTTCATAGTATTATTAATCTTTTCCTGTCTCAACTTGTAAGTAAGATACTCAATAAAAATAGTAATATAAACAATGCACAAGGATTGAATCAGTCCAACAAACCTGCAATCACCGTAAGTGCTGGTAAAGAAAAACTATACAAGTCTATCTCATCAAAAAATGGTACTTGTACTATAAATTCTCTTTGTTCTTCTTGGTGATTTTCTTGTAAATTTTCTGCAAATCCAAAACTTAATCCCAAAAATATAATCAAAAATAATAAAATTAGCTTTTTCATTTATTTATAATCTTTTATAATATCAAAAACTTTATCTTCACATCACTTTGATAAGCATTTATCAATTTTTTGCAAAACTTCATCTTTTGTTACTCAACTAAATCAAGTACTTCAAATAAATATTCATGGTACTCATGTTACACGAACTCAAAGTTCGCTTCATATATGATTAAACAATATTGAATTTTTTCTACTTGACCATACTTCAAATTTATTAATATTTATTTTGTCGTAATCTTGTTCTACTTCTTCCCAAAATTTATTTTGTTCAGCACATGCTAAACAGCCATCTCACCAAAAATAATATATTTGCACAATATTATTATCTTGGTCTTCAATGTTTTGTATTAATTTATTTAAATCTACATCATTTTCTTCTCATCAACAAGCTTTTAGAACTAAGCTACTAATCAAAATTAGTAATAATATTATTTTTTTCATTTTAGTTTTTTTAATATAAATTATATTTTTCAATTTTTTCTAGTATTTCCTTTTTACTAACTTCTCATTCTATTCTATCTAGTTCATTATCTTCTTCATCAAAGAATATTGCAACAGGTAATATGTCTGAGATATTATGTTTTTCTATAAATTTTTTGTCTTTATCATAATCATAATATACAGTTTCAAGTTCAGGTTTTTCTTTTTCTATCTCTTTCCATATAGGTCACATAACTAAGCATCAGGGACACCATACAGCAGAAACTTTAGCTATTCGCATAATTTCTAATATTATGTTTCTAAAATTAGGTAGATAATAATTAATTTTAAAATTCTTTCAAGTATATATTGATATTTTTTGTTTTAATTATTATAAACAATTTATTTTTAAAAACATTTCATGACATTTGATTTAGATAAATTCATATCCAATTATTCATTAGGTGATATTTTATATTTAGAAGAATTTTGAGACCTACAATATATAGCATTAAAAGACTCTTGGACAAAGTTGACAAAAAGTAGACAGATGTCTAATTATGATGAAAGTCTTTTTATAAGCCTTGTTATAATAAATTCTTTATTGTCTTATCAATTAAGTTGAAAATGAGAAGATCGATGGAAAGAGTTTTGAGAATATGTTTTTTCCAACTTTGACAAGTTTGACAACATCTTAGAATATAAAAATTTTTTAGCAAACTCAAAAAATAATCGTAGACTTTTGAACATGAAATTAAAAAGGTTTGACAAAATAATTTGATTTTTTGAAAATTATAAAAAAATAGATGATTATATATTTTTTTATGATAATATGGAATTGTTAAATAAAGAATTAGCAAAATATTTAAAACAAAAACTAGATGCTAAAACTGTTGTTTTTGCTGTTAAGATGTTTTGATATGCCTGCAGGGTTGTGCTTGAAAAGACAAATACATATCCTTATAGTATAAAAATACCCCTAGATAGCAGAATAAAAAAGATTTATGAATTAAATAATAAATGAAAATATTCTGATAATGAAGTTTTGAATTATTTTGATAAACTCTCGCAAAAATATAATATTCCACCACTACATATGGACACATTGCTTTGGGTTAAGTACTGGCAAACTTTAAATTAATTATTTCTTTTTCTTGAAATAGAAACAAAAATAATTATACTACATTTTGTTTTATTATAAATTATGTTTTTTTGATGAAGGACATTTCTACTAGATTATTTAGAATACTTGTATGAGCTTGATTAGTATGATATCTTTGATGTATTTATTTTTTGCAGGCTCCTATAGTTTGAGACTATGATTTTATGAGTGTTAATAATTTGTTAGCTTTTACAATTACATGAATTGTTTGACTTTTAATACTGTGGGATTGAATCAAGCCCCTATGTTTTAATAAGCCTAGGTTATCATATTTTTTCATTTGATTATTTCTAATACTATTTTGAGCTTATTGAATCGAAGATAATCCTGAAAAATATATATTTTTATCAGATATTATTAGGATAGTATGAGTGCTTACAATTATTCTTGGTCTTGCTTGATTACTTACTCCTGCTATGTGTAAAGAAAAATTAGAAGAATCAAAAGTAGAAATAATTGAAGCATAATTTATTGCTAGCAATTTAAAGCTAGCTATATGCGGATGTAGCTCAGTTGGCTAGAGCGCCTCCTTGCCAAGGAGGAGGCCGCGGGTTCGAGTCCCGTCATCCGCTCCATTAAAATAATGATATTAGAAAGTTAAATTAAAAATTACAAAACCAGGTTATTTTATAATAACTGGTTTTTATTTATATTAAATCTTTGTCACAAAATACTATTATTTTCGTAATCTATAATAAGAACTTTTAAATTTATTTTATATTATAATGAAAATTAGTAAATATTTTGAAGCAAAGTCAAAAATAAGGGCTAGTGAACAAGAAAAGATAGAAATATATCAAAGGTTTCTGCAAAAATCAGAAAAAGTTTCTTTGTTTAAAAAAATTTCTTTTTATTCTAAAATATGAGTTTACTCAATATTTATACTTTTTATATCTATTAGTTTTTATATTCCTTTCTTACAAAATCAAACTAGTGATACAAAGGATCTATGAGATACACTTTCAGCAAATGATTATGATGATGACTCTGAATTTGAAGAAATTTCAAATGAACTTAAAAATAATAAAATAGTTAAAGAACATAATGCTTTTAATGATGAAGAAGCTGAACTATCTGAAAGTGATAAAAATGATATACCTTCTGATAAATTATCTGAGTTAAGAAAGATTACTCATTCATCTTTTCTTAGAAGAGATATTTCAAATCTAGTTACAAATTATTTAAACTGAAATGATTCTGCTTATAATATTTCTTATGATAATATAAATAATAGAATAAATAATGTTTACAAAATTCTTGATATTGAAAAGTATTCTTATTCATTAAATTTACCTTCAAGAGATAAGGATAGATCTATTTATAATTTGTTTATGTCAATGGAACAATTAGTTTCAAGAGTTAATGAAAAATATAATTTACCAGAAGAATATTCTTCTAGACTTAATGTTATTTTGGCATGGACAATTATTTTGAAAGATTCAGATTTTTGAAAATATAAATGAGAAAATCTTGATTTAGAGCAAGTTTTAGATACTCTAAGAATAGATTCTTATAGAAATACTTTAACTTTTACAAATTAATATGGAGTTTGGTTATCTTTGGATTAGTCTTTGAGTCTTGCTTATTATCATAGAGATTTTTCTTTTGACATTAGATTTTTTAGCTTTAGGTTTTGCAGCTATACTTACTTGAATTGTTGTAATTATTTTTGATTTGTGATATGATGAATGGTGGATTACTTGACTAGTTTTTTTCGTTTCTGGTGTTATAAACTTATATTTTTTCAAAAAGTTTCTTTTACCAATTATTAGGTCAAGTATCAAAGAGAAAAGTCCTTTGAGTGCTGATAATATATCTTGAGAGAAACTTATAGTTCAAATAGTTAATTGAGAGAAAGTAGTATTTCATGAATGATCATATTGGACTGTTTTTAGTGATGATAAATTAAATCAATGAGATACTGTAGAAGTTATATCTATGGAATGATGAGGTTATAGAGTTAAAAAAGTATTTTAATAAAAACATATTTGATGGATATTTTACAAAAAAATGTAGACATTAGTAATTTATCAAATTTCAAAACTAAAGCAAAAACTAGGTATTTTTACGAAATAGACAATATAGACAAGGTGTGTCAACTTAAGTCTATTTTTTCTTTTGCAAGAAAAGAAGATTTGCAAATTTTAATAGTTTGATGATGAACAAATTTATTGTTCGCTTTTGACTACTTTAACTGAATAGTAATAAAAAATGACCTGAACGATTGGTTTTATGATTTATACAAGAAAGAATTGAAAGCATATTCAAATGCATGTATATGGCAGATAGCTGAAAAACTGGAATATAATTTTGGCCAAAATATTTGGCACAGATTTATATGATTACCTTGAAGTGTATGATGAGCAGTAGTGGGTAATGCCTGATGTTTTTGATTAGAAACTGAAAATAATTTTAAAAAAGCAGAAGTTTACGATATAATTAATGATAAAGTTATTAACTTTGATAAAGATGAAATGGATTTCTGATATAGAAACTCTTTTCTTAAAAAGAATAAAAACTATTTTTTATTATCAGCAGAATTTGATCTTTCTGAAAAAATAGAAAAGTATTCAAGCAATATTGATAATATTTATTTTAGAAAATACAAACAGCCAAGTTGAAATTCTTGTTGAAGTTTTTTCAAAAATCCTTCAAAAGATATGCCTGCAGGAAAACTTATAGAAGAGGTTTGACTCAAATGATATTCATATAAAACAGCATTTTTTAGTGAAAAACATGCAAATTTTTTGATGACAAATACTGATTGATGAGATTATAAAGACTTACTTTATTTAATTGAACTTGGGCAAAAAAAAGTTAAATCAAAATTTGATATAGATCTTATGCCTGAGGTTAATATTATTAAAAATATATAACATATTTAGTCAATATAAAATATTAAATTAAAAGTTAAATGTGATAACTAAATTTAAGCATAAAATAATATAATTTGTTTGCAATTTTTATTTAATTGTTTATTATAAGATTACAAACAAAAACAAAACAGAAGTGCAAAAACAAAAAACAAACAAAATAACAAAAAGCGGCATTTCCGCAAAAATAACACTGTTGCTCGGCTGCCACCAGGTAACGACAACAAAACACTGTACACCGGTAGAGGGAATTTCTAGTTTATTTTCACCATATATTATTTCAATAAATTTGAGTTAATATATGGTGGGAATAACCACCAGCCCTCTACCGGTAAGGATAATCTTATTTGGTAGAGGGTTGGCATTTCCAATCCTCTTTTTTTATTTAAAAAACATTCAAGGCTTGTCTTGAATGTTTTTTGGTTTAATAATTTATTAGTTTAAAATTCATTAGCTAATTATTTTATAATTTTTCTTTCATTTTCTCAAAAGTAAAACTTTTCAGTTTATTAAGTCAGACTCTGTAATTTCTTTTTCCAGATCTTCTACTTTTTCTTCATTTAGATAAACTGCTCCAGATTTTATCATTTTCTTTGCTTCTGAGTTTGAAGCTGTAAGTCAAGATTGAGTTAATGCTTCTGTAATTTTAATATTTGATTCCCAAGTTATACCTCATATTTCATTTTTTAGTGCTTGTATTTCTTCTTCATCCATAGATTTTAGTATTTCTTTTTTATCTTCTTTTCAAAACATAAGTTCAGAAATTTTTTCTGCCTGTATTGCTTGCTTATCACCAAAAATTGTTTTAACTACATTTTTAGCAAGCATTGCTTGTCAGTGTCTTTTTTCAGGGGTTTGATTATGAGTTTCTACTATTTTCTCTATTTCTTCAAAATCCAATATTGTATATATTTTCAAAAATCTTTCTACATCTTCATCTGCACAATTCATAAAATATTGATAAACAAAATATGGACTTGATTTGCTTTCATCAAGCCAGATGGCATTTCATTCTGATTTACCAAATTTTTTCCCACTACTATCCAGTATCAAAGGAGAGCTTACCACATAGCTTTCTTTATCCAGTGTTTTTCTTATTAGCTCTATACCAGTTACTCAATTTCACCATTGGTCAGAGCCACATATTTGCAATTTACAGTCTTTTTCTTTGTATAGTTTCACAAAATCGTATGCTTGTATTAGCATATAAGAAAATTCTGTATAAGATATACTTTTCTCTGGATCTTGTATCCTAGGTCTGACAGTTTCTTTGTTCATCATATTGTTTACTGTGATGTATTTACCTACATCTCTTAAAAAATCCAAAAACGTCATATTTTCATAAAAATCATGATTATTTATTATTTCAAATTCAAGCTTTTTTCAGCTTAATTCTTCAAGGTTTGATACTATCTTTGACATCTGTCTAGACAAGCTGTCTACATTTTTATCAAGTTGTTTTTTATCCAAAAAACTTCTTTCACTATCTTTACCACTAGGATCTCATATCATACCAGTTGCTCCACCTACAATCAAGATTAGCTTATTTCATTTTAGCATATAGTTCAAAGCATTCATAAAAACAGTGAAATGTCATATATGCATACTATCTGCTGTAGGATCTACACCAAAATAAAGTGTTTGTCATCATTTGTCATAAATATCAAAAACCTTTTCATTGCTGAATTGGTAAAGTAATCATTTTTTTTCAAGTATTTCTTTTAGGTGCATAGTAATTTAGATTAAAAATAAATTTTTTATTATATTTGAGACTGTGTTTTTGATGCTTCAGTATCGTAACTATACCATGAATCTCTTCATATCTTGTTTGCATCTTTTTTAAATTTTCTGTCACAAAATGATATATATGCTTTTGTTTTTAATTGTCACTTTTTATCAAATATCTTAGATGTTTTTCTTATTAACTTTTTTTCTTCTTTTGATAAACTTTTCTTTCATGATATTTTTCATCAGTCCACAATGCCTATGAAAATATCAAACTCTTCATCTGTCATTGAATATATCTTTGCTTCTGGATTTAAAAAATCAGTTTCTTTGTTTTTGTCAGAATCTAATATTAGAGCATGAATTATATAAAATCTAAATCTGCTTATTATATTACTTCATCCTGAAGTTTGTCTTTTTTCAAAAGAACTTCTTGATTCCATCAGCAAAATTAAATCAATAAAATTATAAACTATATTAAAGATTTTTTCTATATTTTCAATTCTTAATTATTTAAACATCTCTTCTAACATTTTTTTTATATTATTATTTATGTCTTTTTCTATTGTTTCTTTTTTTTCTTTTTTGAATCATTTCAAGTTCTCAAGCTCTGATAATAAATTATTACTTAAATTTTTTCATTGTGGAATAAGCATATCTCAAAACTTTTCTTCATAATATTTTGCATTATGATACTGATGATTTCATCCAGTATATGGTAGAGGTATTATTATCAATTTCATATCAAAAAATTTTTGCTCTGCCAAACTTGTAGCTCATCCACGAGTAATTCATATATCACAAATATTGTACAACTCTCCAATCTCTTTTTGATTTATAAATTCATAAGTTTTTATGTTTTCGTATTTATCAAATTCTTTTTTCATATTAATATTTGCAGTTCACAAAATTACAAAAAAATTAAAAAAGTCATTTATTTCTGGATTGTTTTTTATTATATCCAAAATGCTTTGGTATATTGTTGTAGCTCATTGTGATCATCATATTAGCAGTATGTTTGTTTTATTTGTAAGAGACGGGCCTTTGTTGTGTGTTGATATATTTGAGCTCGGGATCAAGTCATTTCCACACTGCTCCATTTCCACATTTCATCATTCTAGAATGTCTTCAGACAGTATTTGTCAAACATGTCTAGCTCATGTCAAACTTTCAGGAAATCATTCAAATGATTGTGTAGCAAACTTATTTGCCAAACGATTAGTTAATCATGCAATTGTATCTGATTCGTGTACAAATATTTTTTTTCTCATCATCCATCCAGCAATTACTACTGGCAAAGCAACATATCATCATTTACAAAATATAATATCAATTTTATTTTTTTTAATTAGCCAGATAGCCTTTCATATTCCATAAGAAAATTTGAATATGTCTATTATATTTTTTGCAATAGCAAGTGGAGACCTTTCTCTTCTTAGTTTACCAGAAATCATAGGTACAAATTCTATTTCATAAATTTCATTAGCTATTTTTTGTTCCAAAGAATCATCTTCACCAAACCAAACTATATTTTCAAATTTACTTGAAAATTCTTCATTGTTTTTTATATAGTTGATTATTGATTTTATGGGAAATACATGTCATCCAGTTCATCAGCCTGCAAAAGCAATATTCATAATTTAAAGCTGTTTAAATGTTAAATTGTTTATTTTATAAATATTTTAATTTTTTAATCAATTACAAAATGAATTTACTTGACCTTATTTTCCCAAAGTTTTGTCACTGATGTTGACAAGTTTGACAGTATTTGTGTCAAGATTGTAAAAAAACTGTTAAACTTCATCCTGATATTTGTCCTATTTGCAAAGAAAACAGTAAATATTTCAGAGTTTGTCCTTCTTGCAGATATCCTTGAGATATTCTTGATTGAATACTTATCTGATTTTCCTATAATTGAGTTATAAAAAATTTAATAAAGCATTATAAATATAAATGATCAAGAGACCTATCAAGATATTTTGTTTCTAAACTTAAATTATTATTTGAGTCAAATAAAATTCTATCAGAAAATAAAGATAAAATATTGATAACTTATGTCCCTCAACATTGGATAAATAGATATTTTATTAGATGATACAATCAATCTTACTTGTTAGCAAGAGATTTTGCTAAAGAGATGAACCTTCCACTTGTTGATATGTTTAAAAAAGTTAAGTTTACCAAAAAACAAGCTAAACTTAAAAGATCTTCTAGATTTATAAATTTGAATTGAGCATTTGAGATTAATGATCATAATATTAATTTAGAAGATAAGATTATTTTAATATTTGATGATGTTGTTACAACTTGAACAACTATTAAAAAACTTTCTATTTTGCTGGAATGAACAAAATCAAAAGTTTGGTGATTTGTTTTGGCAAGGAATAATTAATTTTTCCCAAAGTGTTTCAAAACTACTATTCTTTTATTGCCTACTCCCCAATTTCTCAAGAACCCTTTCATAAAATCAGATGGTATAAGATGGCTGTCTACTGTTTTTAATAAAACTTTTTTCAAAATCAAAATTGATAAAAATTTCAATCAAACTCATATCAGCTTTATAGGGTTATTAGTATTTGCTTGCTTTATGAAATTCATAAGACTAAACTTAGTTATTTGTTCTTCTTCATAAACTCTTGATGGATATGGATGGAAATATCACAAATCATGATACATCATGAAATTTTTTTTTCACTTACAATTCAATAATGGTAACCATCACAGATATCTACTTGCAGAATGTATCCATATAATATCCGGATCAAACTCTTTGATTTTTTTTCTTAGTCAAAAGTATGCAAAAATATTAAGTCATACCAAAGGCATCAAGAATTTTCTATATTTTACAATTTTGCCACTTAGTCAAAATTTGTCTACTTTATGTCAATTTTGTGAAAGTAATTCTGAAGTATCAGAAATATAGTTTTCTATCCCACCAATATTTTCTATATAATCAGATAGCATTAATACTTTTTTGTTTTTCCCAGATATTTTTTCAAAATTTTGAATCCAGTTTTCTTTGCTATAATTTTTGCTTTTTTCTATCATTAAATCTGAAATTCTTTGATACTCTTCATTGTTTTGATTTTCAATTATTGATTTTATAATCTTATCTAATTTTTCAAAATTATTTTGTCAATCTTGTCTACTTATGTCAAAGTTTTCTAAAATAAACTGTTCCAATCATCATTTTGCAAATCATATTACAGGAACTCATTGATTTATACTTTCTAGTGCAGATAAGCCAAAAGTTTCCAAAAATCTTGATGGCATTAGACAATAGTGAGCTTTTCAAAGATAATCTTTGATAGTATTTTGATCTTGCCAACCAAAGTATTTTATATTAGATGTTTCCTGGGCGATGTTTGTTTTTCAAGTTTGGGCCCGGGCAGAAATAATTTTTATTTTATCTTCAAAATATTTGTCTCATTTTCCAAAAATCCAAAAATTCACATTTTCATTATATTTGTATTTTTCTACAATATCCAAAATTAAATCAAATCACTTTTCTTTTGTTAATCTTCCAAAAAATATAAAATTAACTTTATTATTCATTGTTTTGCTTTTTAAGTGAGTATTTGTGTATTGTTTCCCATATTTCTATTACTTCTCATTCGTCTATTCCTAGTTCTTTTCATTTTTGAATTTTCTCTTTCAAAAGTTCTTCCCACCTTCATTTTTGTATTTTTTCCATTCAATGCTTTTCTTTGAATAGCTTAACTTTTTCTACTTCTTTGTTTCTTTCTGCCAGTAATTCCAAAATTTGATTGTCAATATTGTCTATTTCTTTTCTATATTCTTCTAAGTTCATTTTTATTATTTATCATTGTAAATACATACTACAAACTCACCTTTTTTCTTAATTTTTCAAGATTCAAAATTATCAATCATGTTGTCTATGTTGTCATATATTTTTTGTTCATACATTTTACTTATTTCTCTAAATATTCATATTTTTCACTCAAATCAGTTTTCTTTTAACTGTAGCATTAGTTTATCTATTCTATGTACAGACTCATATATAAATACTGGTGACTTTGATTTTATTATTTCTTTGATTTTAGTTTGTCTTCATTTTTTTGTTGGCAAAAATCACATATAAACAAATTCTGAACTGTCCAAAGGTGCTGCAACTATCGCAGGTATCAATGCATTTGCTCAAGGCAAAACCTCAAACTTTATATTTTTTTCCCAAAGTATTTTCACAATTGATTTTCCTGGATCTGATAACCCTGGAGATCATGCTTCACTTAGTATTCATACATCATTTTCCTCCAATAATTTTGTATAAAAATCTAATTTTCATTTACTAGTAAAACTTGTGATACTATAAAACTGCTTATTGCTATAGTCTATATCATACATTTTAAATAATTTTTTGCTGGTTCTTGTATCTTCGCATAGGAAAATGTCTAATTCTTTCATTAGTCTCAATGCTCTAAGTGTTATGTCTTCTTTGTTTCATATTGGAGTAGGTATTATGCTTATCATTTAGTACTTTTCATATAAAATATTTTCTTTATCAATTCATTTGTTTATTAATTTTTCTATCATATCATCAACCATTTCAGGTTTACCACATATAAATACTTTTATATCATTTGTTCCCAAAAATTCTAATGCTTCATCTATTCAGTTTTGAATATATCATTCTTCATATCAGTCTAATTTTTCTCTTGATAAGTATATTTTATTTAATATTTTTTCATTATTATCAGCAAAAGATTTATTAACTTCATCTGGTATATTTCTTTTTGTTTTTTCTCAAAAAAAATTTACTAATTTGTCAAAGTCATTGTCTACATTTACAATTTGATCATAAAGTCCTAGATTAGGACCCAATCAGCTTCAAACACTTAATAATAGATAGTTTTTCTTATCTTTTTTGTCTACATAATGTCAAAATGGTCAAGTTATATCTATTTCATCTCATTCTTTTATTACTTGAGTAAGATAATTGGATGCTCAATTTTCAGATGCTTTTTTTACATAAAATCCTATAATTCAATCTTTTTGTAATCTTTCATTACTTGTTGCTATACTATAAGCCCTCTTTATCATTTGTCAGTCTATATTAATTGACATCATTACAAATTGTCATGTTTGAAAATCAAATTCTCAGTCTATTTTAAATTCTAGAAACACTTCTTCATTGCTGGGGGCAATATCTTTTTTAATTAGTTTAATCTTAGCTTTGTTCATTTTTTTATTTTTAAAATTTAAATAATTTACTTATAATTATTAATCTAATTTATTCAAGAAAAGCTATAAAATAATCTTTTTCATATCATCCCAATTTAAATCTTCTAATCTTTTTGTTTTTATATTTTCATCTATATTATATTTATCTATTCACTTTTTTCTTAGTATATTTTCTATTTTTCACATAGTTTTTCTTTTGTATCAGCTTACCAAATCCAAAAACTCAATACTTTTATTCAAATTTATTTTTACAGGATTTGACAATTTTGACAAATAAATTAGACAACTGTCTACTTTAGGTACTGGATTAAAAGCTTTTGCAGGAACTGTTTTAACATAATCAACCTTGTATCAATGGTTTAACAACCACCAAAGAAATGATTTTTTCTCTGCATCTGTTTTAATTTTTAATCAAACTTCTTTTTGTATTAGCATAAATCATCAAATAAAGTTGTTTTCTACAAAAAATTTCCTAAAAATTGGTGAAGTAATATAGTATGGAATATTTCAAAAAACAAATGTTTTTTCTTGCTCAAATTTAATTAAGTCTGCTTCAAGAACATCTCACCATACAATATTATGATTTGTATTAACTATTCCTTCAATTATATCTTTGAAAGATTCATCTTTTTCAAAAAATGTGATATTTTCAAACTTGTCTACTAAATATTTACTTATTGCTCACTTACCAGGTCACACTTCTATCAAGTTTTCCCAGCTTAAATCTATTTTGGACTTATCAATTTTATCCAATATTATCTTTTTATATTTGAAATCCTTCAAAAAATTTTGTCATAAATATGATCACATCAAGGCCGGCCTTAAAGGTTAAAATTCAAGTTCTTCACTGTATCCTATATTTTTATTTATTCATTTATAATAATTTTTTTCATCTTCTTTTAATTCATGATAACTAGTATACGGATACTTTTCGATATCATTTATTATTCAATGTTTTACAGGATTAAATGTAACATATGTAAAGCACCATTCCAGATATTTATCATTAGTTATAGGGTTTGCTTTAAATCTTCATTCAAATAATTGTCATTTTCTTCAATATTTTTTGTTGAAATACATGCTGTATGAAGTTTGCAATCTATGCATAAATTTTGTGATTATATTTTCTTCCTCTTCATTTGTGTAAGTTATTATAAAATGAAAATGATTTGGCATTATACTATATGCTGGAATTTGTATTTTGAAATCTTTTAAATTTTCTTCTAGTAAGATATCTTTCTTATCTAGGAATTTTTTATAGTCTGAATCATTAAGAAATATACTTTCTTTTGTCAAAGATCTATTATATATATGATAATATCAGTATGGATAAAATTCTATAAATCTTTCTGGCATTTTAAGGCCGGCCTTAATGATGTAAATGACCTTTTATAATCAGTTTTTTTTATTTTTCAAGGCCGGCCTTGAAAAATATCTTGAATTTATTAAAAAATTTTATATATAAGCTTCAATTTTAAAAATTAATTAAAAATTTTATTATCTTTATTTTAAAAAATGAAGTTTTTAATCTTTTTTTTGTTTTTTATTAACATAATTTGATTGTCTTATTCTGAAGATTTAGAAAAGTTTGACATAAATGAAGCTACTAAGGAAGAGCTGATTTCAATTTCTGGTATATGAGAAAGCACTGCATATAATATCAAAGAAAGTAGACCATTTTGTAAATATGAAGAATTACTTGATGTGTCATGAATTTGAGAGTCTACTTTGTCTAATATCAAAGAAGCTTCATATATAGACTGTGACAATTTAGAAACTGAAGATAAAGAAGAATCTAAAGACTCTGAAACTAGTTCTGATGATAATAAAGAAACTGAAGAAGCTGATGAAAATAATGAATCAAAAAAAGAATCTGACAAAATAGACAAGTTTGACATAAATGAAGCTACTAAGGAAGACTTGATTTTAATTTCTGGTATATGAGAAAGTACTGCACAAAATATAAAAGAAAATAGACCATTTTGTGAATATGAAGAATTACTTGATGTATCATGAGTATGAGAGTCTACTTTGTCTAATATTAAAGAAGCTTCATATATAGACTGTGAAAATACTGATAATGATCAGGAAAAAGATGAAGAAGAAAAAAATAATGAAAGTAAAGATGAATTTCAAGATAACATAGATGAATCTGATAAAGATACTGACAAAATAGACAAAGATAGTGAAGAAGAAAAAGATTACTGCCCTTCTGAAGAAATTTTTACTATGCTTGAACTAAATTCAGCTAGCAAAGATGAACTAACTACTCTACCATGAGTGTGATGATGAACAGCTCAGAATATCATAGATTATAGATTAGAAAATTATTTTTGTCAAACTCAAGATATCTTAGAAGTTTCATGAATAGGTCAATCAAGATACCAAGAATTTATTGATAATAACTTAATTTATGTAAACCCAGCTGATGAATGTTTTGAACTGGACAGTACTCAAGATAAGATAGACAATTGAAAATTACAAATTACTGAAATACACTTAGAAGATGATAGCTTGCCAAACTATATTCAAATAAAATCTTTAAACTGACCTTACAAATGAGAGTTAGAAATCAAATGACTTGGTCGATGATCTGCATCAAGAGAAATTGAAATAAACTTATTTTCTGGAGCAAGCCTTGTTCTAGCAGATAGCTATTCTTGATTTCAAAATACTTCTTTGGTAAATATAATTGATGACTGAGTTTATCTAAGTAATGCAGGTCAAAAATTATACTTAGTATGACAAAATTGACAAATTATGGACAAAGCAAAATATAGTCAAACTGAATCTTGAAAATCAAATTATTTTGACAAAGAAATTAATTGATATAGAAGATTTCACAATATCAACTACCCTACACCTTGATTTTCTTCTTCTGACCTAAATTATTTTTTTGACAAAGAGCTAGACAATATTGACTCCCCTTGTCCATATTCTTTAGATATCAATTTCCAAGACAATTTCTTTACTTGATCTTTGTCTTATCAGATAGATACAAATGCAGATGATTTTGAAATTACTTACTGGATTCAAACTTGGGACTGAAAAAAATTATTTTCTCCTAGAAAATCTAAAAATACAAATACTAGAAATTTTACTCCAAGATTGAATAATTCAGAAGTTTTGGAAATTTTTGCGAAATTGGATACTGATAAATGTGAAAAAACAAAAAGTAAAAAAATAACTTTTATGACTGTAAATAAAACTAAAAATAATTTTAATATACTTTATGATAAAATTTCTGATGCTTGATACCTAATAGAAGACGACTTTTCTATAAGAGTTCCTAGAACACAAAAAACTTACAAAGACCTTTATGAAAAACTGATTTCAAATATAGAAGATGAAAATTACTCTGTCACCAGAACTACTGCCAAACTATCTTGATGAAATTGACAGGCTTCGACAAATTCAAGGCCGGCCTTGAATGGTGAAATTATAGATCTAAACAGTTCTTATAAAAACCAGTTGACAAGTTTGACAGGTATATGAGACTCTACTGCCCAATCAATTATTGATGCTAGACATTTTTGCTCTTATTCTGATTTGCTTGAAGTTTCTTGAATATGACAAAACAGAAAAGAATCTTTGAAATTAAATGATAATGTAATCATTTCTATTGATGAATCTTGTTTTGAAAACAAAGAAAATTACTCTACTTGAGATAAACAAGGCAGCCAACAAGAGAAAAAATTCATTGAAATTAACACTTCTTCAAAACCACAGCTAAAAACTATTTCATGAATTTGAGAGACTACTGCCCAGTCAATTATTGATGCTAGACCATTTTGTAATTTTGATGAATTAAACCAAGTCTCTTGAATTTGAGAAACAACAGTTTCAAAGCTTATCAACTCCCCTTATATTTTTCTCCATTCTCCAAAATCTTGCTTCCAAGATCTACAAGATGACAAAGAAGACAAAGAAAAGACAGACTCAGAATTTATTGAACTAAATACTGCTAGCACTTGAGATTTGCAAAAAATTGACAGGGTTTGACAAAGTTTGGCAAAATCTATCACAAAAGCAAGGCCTATATGTTCAAAACAAGATCTGCTTGAAATATCATGAATATGAGAAAATCTAGCTAATAATATAATTTCACAACCAAATATACTAATAGACACTATTTGACATTGTGAGTCTAAAAATAAAAATCAAGGCCGGCCTTGAAATTGAGAAATTAAAATTATTGAAATAAATCCAAATGATGATATACTTCCTCAATATATTCAAATAAAATCAAAAAATTGAGCTTACAAATGAGAGATAAAAATCAAATGACTTGGTCGATGATCTGCATCTAGGAAGTTTGATATAAATGTGTGATCAGGTCAAAAACTAACTATCACAGATACAAATTACTGACTCCCTCATAATATTAAAACCAAACTCTTGCCTAGCATTTACCTTACCAAAGCTGGTCAAAAACTAGAACTGATTTGACAAGATGGACAAGTGGTAGACAGAGTAGTGTACAAGTCTTCAAACTCCCATCAAAGCCTAGCTTACAACTGACAAAACTCTGATTGATATAGACTTTTTGATAAGCAGATTGATTTTTGGAAAGGGGAGTATGAACTACCTGAAATGATTGATAATTCTATTGCAAAAATTGATGAATTAGATAAAAAATTACTATCTATTGATGAAAGATATCAAAGAGCTAGAGAGTATCGATCTGCTTGTGTTTCTGATAGAGATTCTTATCTGGATCAATTAAGACTACATAGAAACTATGCAAACATAGTAAATCGTAAGCTTAGGTCTGATTGGTATTTAGTTTTTCAAGAATCTGGAATAGAGGAGTACTATGATATTTATGATAAACAATTAGAAAATTTGCAAAATTGATATGATTTAGTAAATATTAAATGAATAAAAACCAGGCCATACAATATTTCTCATATATATCATATAAATAATTATGATCTGTCTTCTTTACCTGACCGTTATCAAGATCAGTTTCTTAATTTTTATAAAGAATCTATTTGGGAAGCTTCGAAATCTAGTTTTTATTATCTTTATTCTAGTAATAAAAAATCTTTAATAAGTTTATTTAATAATGATGTATTGAATATTGAAGGGTTATTATGGCCACAAGAATCTATGAGATGAGATCTTGCTGATATGAGTAGTTAATTGGATTTTCAAAAATTATGATATCAAACTATTAACAATAATTTCACCTAATCCTGACTGGCTTTTTGATTGGTTGAAGAACAACAAGGATTTATTGGATATTAGTTTGGATAATATTAGAATTGTCAAAAAATATCCTTATTGGATTCGTAATACTATTCATTTCTGGTGATGATGAGAAGTTCTTACAGATCAAAGGTCTTTCCCTTATGATGGGTGGCTTTATCCTATCAAATTTCTCCCTCAGATATTTTTTTCTAAATTCGTTTTATTGTGATGAATATGAAAAATAAGAAAATCTATGACTAAGTTCTTGTACAAAATAATTTTACCAAGAGCAGATAAGATCGTATGTAGAGATAATAAATCCTATAAAATTGCAAAGTACTATAATGAATCTTCTGTATACTACAAAGATTTTGCTATAGATATCATAAATTCTGTACTAAAAGAATCAAAAGAGGAGTGAGATAACAATTATTTGATAATAAATTGAAATCCTTATGTAAAATCCAAATCTGATTGGAAAAATTTGTTTTCTTATGCCAATTCAGAGATTTATGATAAAGTTTATTTCATACCTGGCGATATTTCTCAGGATCTACCAATATATCAAATAATAAAATCACAAGCAAATAATTTAGAAATTTATGATCGAACAAAATATACTATTGAAGAAATAGTAGATTTCTTTAGTAAATCTCAATGATGACTTTGAGCTAGATTGCATTTTTTATTGATACTTCATTTAGCATCAAAAAAATATTATCCAATAGTATACCAAGATAAAGTACAAAAGGTTCTCAACAATAATTAAGTCATTTTATTATAATATTTATAATAATGTTTCTTATATTGTTTTCTGTCAATATAATATGGCTTGTTTTAACGAACGATTTACATAGCTGGATGGTGCTTATTAGCTTACAAGCTTGTACCCTTTTTATTTTAAATTTTTACTACAAGAAGAACTGGGTTTTCTTGTTTTTGCTCTTTTTGGCTTCAATTTTCTTGCCCTTTTTGTCAGTTTATATTTATGATAAATTTTATTATTCTGATATTCCAAGTTATGATAATGTATATATATGAACAGGCTTGATAGTAGATACTATTGATTCAGATAGATTCGTTTTGATAGATAATGAGTCTAGGAAATATATTTATTATTCTGATTATGAGCATTCTCCCTGAGATATTATTTATATATATTCAAGATTTGATTCAGCTAGTAATCAGTGCAATATATGTAAGTCCTTGGATTCTCTTATGGATTTGGATTTTGAAATTTCATTCTCTCTGACTGACTTAATCTATGAATATGATTACCAAACTTGGCTCAAACTTAGGTGATATTATTGAACATTATATGAAAATAATTTCCATTTTTATAAAAAATCTGATTTACCAAATTTATATTCTTCCAAAAATTGGATAAAATCTTCATTGATTGATAGTCTTTGAGAAAATAAATATGCTGGACTTTGAATTTGAGTTTTGATAGGGGATAGGTCTTTGATTCCTTCTTTTGAATATCAAACTTTCTTGGATACTTGATTGGTTCATATTATAGCTACAAGCTGAACTCATGTTGCTTTTTTGGTTATTTTTCTTTCATTTATATTTTTTTGGTTGCCAGTATATCTTAGAGTCTTTGTGATTATATTTTGAATATCCTATTATGCTTTTATGGTATGACTTTCTGCTAATATTTTCCGTGCTTGGATAATGTGATCACTTACTTTATTGGCAATATTAGCTGGTAGATCTGTATACATACGAAATACTATCAAAATTGCCTTCATTATTATATTACTAATAAGTCCATATAGTATATTATATGATATGTGATTTGCTTTGTCCTTTGCAGCTCTAATATGAATAGTAATTTTTCAATCTTTTTTGGGCAAATCCAAGACTTTGTTCTCTTCAATTTATTCTAAATATTTGCATCCTACTATATGAGCTAGTTTGTGAGTTTTACCTTTTCTAATTTTCTTTGTAGATCAGATTAATTTTATGACATTGATAGCAAATTTTTTGGTATTACCATTGTTGCCTTTGTTGATGATACTCTCTTTTCTTCTTTTGTATTTCGATTTTCAAATTTTGATAAATTTATATTATTTGCTAGCAGACTGGTTTTATTTTGTTGCAAAATTTTTCTATATGAATTGAGTTTATCTTATCGTTTATGATTATTTGATAAAAGTCAAGCTGATTTTAATTTTCATTATTTTTGTATGAGTTTTTGTTAGGCTTAGAGCTTAGAGGTTAGATGTTAGAGATTAGAGATTAGATGTTAGAGATTAGAGATTAGAGGTTAGAG
>CAZACQ010000017.1:20341-23126 GCA_964483725.1 uncultured Candidatus Peribacteria bacterium
TTAGATGTTAGAGATTAGAGATTAGATGTTAGAGATTAGAGATTAGAGGTTAGAGGTTAGGGATTAGCCCTAAACCCTAATGTCTATGCACTAAGGACTAAGCACTAAGCACTAAATTCCCTGTCACAGATTTGAAATATTATCGTAATAATAAGTACAGTATGATGATGAAAGATTGTTTAAGAATGATTTATTTTGATTATCAGGATTTTAAAAAATCCCTTGAAATTAATCAAAAAATTGATAAACTCTTGCTGTACTCCGTCTGGGTAGGCGGAGCTGACAGTGTTATTTATATCCTTATCTATTTATACACATGCAAAAATACAAAAGTATTTTAGCTAGTATAGCAGCTGCAGGTTTGGTACTAAGTACTGCTTTGCAATCAGCTGTATACTGAGCTACAGGATTCGATGATCCAGAATTTGACCAAGCGTTGAATTGGATGCATGAATCTGGTCTAACACAGTATAATACTGTAGATTCATTTAGACCGTTTGATAATCTTACTAGAGAACAAGCGGCACACTTTTTCGCTAACTTTGCGGAAACTACTTTAGGTATGGAAGCTGATTCTTCAGTTGAAGTTAACCTAAACGATTTAGATGAAGCTGATCACACTTTGGTAGACTCTATCGAAGCAGCTTACAGAATGGGAATCATGAGAGGTTCTGAAGGTGAATTCAGACCTACTGATCAAGTTACAAGAGCTGAATTCCTAACTGTTGCTGTAAGAGCACTAGATGGTGATAGAGACGAAACTGCTACACCTTGGTGGACAGAATACTTCGAAACAGCTAGAGAACTAGGTCTTACACAAGAGACTGATGTTAATGCTCAAGATAGAAGTATTCTAAGATACGAAGCAGGTTTGATGTTATCTAGAGCTGCTGGTGAAACAGGTGTTGATCATGATGATGACGATGTAGATCTATCTGACCTATTAGAAGATCTATTAGGTGACGATGAAGATGAAGAAGATCACGAAGATCACGAAGATGAAGAAGATTATGTAGATCATGAAGATGAAGAAGACGAAGCAGATTACGATGTAGAAGATGGTGATCTTGAAGTAGCTTTGAATCCTAATTCTCCTTCTGATCAGTCTATACCTAGAAGTGGTTATATTGAATTTGCTAAATTGGATTTGGCTGCTGGTGATGCTGATGTACAAGTAGATTCTATTACTCTTAATAGAGATGGTCTAGGTTCTAGATCTGATATAAGAAGAGTATGGTTCGAACTTGACAATCAAAGAGTATCTTCTAGACAATCTCTAACAAGAGATAATGTTTCTGAAGTTAGATTTGATAGAGGTTTCACAGTATCTGCTGATGAAGTAAAAACTCTTACTTTAGTAGTAGAACTAGATGAAACAACAGAGAGTGGTAATGAACACAGTTTCTCAATTAACTCTGCGGATGATATTGATGCTACTGCTAATGTAATGGGTAATTTCCCTATACAATCTGGTCTAATGAGAACTTCTGGTTATGAAGTTGCAGAAACAGAAGTTAGAGCATTAGATGCAGGTGAAGAAGATAGAGAATATAATGTTGGTGAATCAAATGTAATGATGTGAGAAATTGAAATAGGAAATAAAGGTAATAACGAAGAAGCTACACATCTAAGTAGAATGACTGTAAGACAAGCTGGTGATGCTAATGTTGCTGCAAGCTTGGATAATTTGGGTCTATATGTAGACTGAAATGAAGTTACTTCTAATGTGATTGTAGATGGTAGAGATGTTACTTTCGTAGTAGATCCTGACAATAACTATTCTACTATAGAAGATGGTAATATAGAAGTATTCGAAATCAGAGCTGATGTACTTGGTGCTGAAAGAGAAGAAGAAACTTACCAATTCGAAATTAGAAGAACTTCTGATGTATTAGTAAGAGAAGTAAGAACATGATTCTCTTCAGTAGTAGAATTTGCTGATAATAATACTACTATAGTATGAGGTGAATATACAGTTAGAGGTGGTGATGTTATTCTTAGTAGAGATACATCATATAGTCAATCTCAAACAGTAAGTAGAGGTACTTCTGATGTAGTATTGCTATCTGCTAATATCTCAGTAGATCAACCATTTATAGTTGAAGATGGTATTAATATCTGATTTGTAGATGGAGTAGATGACGGTGTTCTAGATAAAGTATTTAATACATTTAGACTTACAGTAGATGGTAGTACTGTAGCTACTTATACTCCTAGTGAAACTAGTGATAGATTAGACTTTGATACATCTTTCACTATATCTGATAGTACTACTATACAAATATTGTGAGATGTTAGATCTAATGCAGATGTTGGTGATGTTGATGTATTTGAATTAGAAAGCCTAAGAGCTGAGTCAAATGATTCTCAAATTATTAGAGAACCTAGGTATATTTCTAATGATGAATCTGTACAAATCGATGGTAGTGTTAGAGGTAAGAGAACTACTATAGGAGATGCAGTACTTACTTTGTCTAAAAGAGATAGTTTGGATGCAACAGAAAATGTGGTTGCTGGTGCTAGTGATGTAAAAGTACTATGATTCAGACTTAGAACAAATGATGTATCTGATATGAGAGTAAGTAGAATTGTTTTTGAAGATAAAGGTTCTCAAATTGATGATTCTGAAATCCAAAATATTAGATTGTACAAAGGTGATACACTATTGGATACAAATTCTAGTGGTGACTTCTCTTTTGAAAATCTAAATGTAACTATACCAAAAAATGATAGAGAAGAATTTAATGTAGTAGTAGATTTTGGTACTAATATTACAGATGAAGAT
>CAZACQ010000018.1:0-19062 GCA_964483725.1 uncultured Candidatus Peribacteria bacterium
TCTTTTTCAATATCATAATCTGACAACTCCTCCACTATTTCAGACAATGTTTCAGCTTGAATATAATCTTTGAAATTATCTAAAACTAAATCTCAAGTTTCAACTTTAATTTCTACTTTTATCCTATCATCCACATTATAATCAGCTTCTTTTCTAGCTTCTTGAATAAATCTAACTATATCTCTTGCATATCATTCATTTCTCAATTCATCACTGATTTCCATATCCATAGCTATCACAGTATTGTATCCACTTTCAATATTCAAATCTGTTCATTGATTTTCATAAGCAATTTCAAATTCATCTGCTTCCAAAACATAGTCCAATACTTTTATTTTCCCATCTTCTAACTCTTCAAAATCACCAGCTTTGGCAGTTTTAATAATATTTTGTACTGCTTTTCAATATTTTGGTCACAACAATTTGGCATTTGGTAAAGCTATTTTTTGGGCAATGCTTCACATATCATAGCCTGTGAAAACTTCTTTCACATTTATTTCATCTTTGATGATATCTATATAATAATCTTCCAAATCTTCTCAAATAGTAATACTTGCAAGAGGTTGTCTCACTCTCAAATTGTTCTTTGATCTTAGAGATAATCACAAACTAATAATGTTTTGAACTACACTCATTTCTTTGTTTAGCTTTTCATCAATAAGCTCTTCTTCATAAACTGGAAAATCTTGTAAATGAACAGATTGTTGTGGATCTGTAAGTGTTTGATATAATTTTTCTGAGATAAATGGACAGATAGGAGCCAAGACTTTACTAAATTCTACTAGTACATAATACAATGTTTCATATGCTTGTATCTTGTCAGTATCATTTTCTGCTTTCCAAAATCTTCTTCTAGATCTACGAATATACCAGTTTGTAAGATTTTCTACAAAATTTGAAATATTGTTAGTAGTTTTTTGTAGATTGTAATTTTGCATATTTTCTTCAACATCTCTTATCAAAGTATGCAATTCAGAAATAAGCCACCTATCAAGTGCATTTGCTTTCAACTTTCAACTTTCAACTTTCAACTTTTCAGTTGTTGGAGAAAAATTATCTATGTTTGCATAAGTTGTGAAAAAGTACAATGTATTCCATATAGGAAGCAATAATTTTTTAACTACCTCCAAAACTCCCTCATCAGAAAAAGCCAAACTATCAGCTTCAACTACAGGAGAGTTTATCATAAAATATCTCATAGCATCTGCTCAATATTTGTTTAGTATTTCATCTGGTTCTGGATAATTTTTAAGTCTTTTTGACATTTTCTTACCATCAGATGCAAGTATTGTTCAGTTTACTATAACATTCAAGAATGGTGGTTTATCAAAAAGTGCTGTAGCCAAAACCAACAATGTATAAAACCAACCTCTAGTTTGATCAATTCATTCAGCAATAAAATCTGCTGGAAAAACAAAGTCCTCTTTGCTTTCAAATGGATAATGTACAGAAGCATAAGGCATAGCTCAAGACTCAAACCAACAATCCAGTACTTCTGGGATTCTGTACAAAGTATTTCATGTTTTTGGAGATTTTATTTTAATATCATCTACAAAATGCTTGTGTAAATCTACTTCTTTTCAGTTACTAGTATAAAAGTAATCATAAGCTGTTTTTTCCTCTCAACTTTTATCTTTCACCTTTCAACTTTCAACTTTATCAATTTGTCAAAAATCTTTATTTAATTCATAAAGTTCATCCAAACTTCAAACTACTATAGTTTCTTGCTTGTCTTCAGATTGCCAAACAGGGATAGTAGCTCACCAATATCTATTTCTAGATATATTCCAATCTTTTGCTCATTCCAACCATTTTCAAAATCTACCATTTTTCAAGTGAGATGGTACCCAATGTATCTCTTGATTGTTTTTGATAATTTTGTCTTTTATAGATTCTACATTTACATACCAAGCAGAAATAGCTTTGTAAATCAAAGGGACATCAGTTCTTCGGCAATGAGGATAATTATGAACTATAGTTCAAATTTTCACAATTAATCATTTTGATTTTATTTTTTGTATAGCTATTTCATTGTAATCAAAAACGAATTCTTGATTATCTTCAAGAAGATTTTCAGTATATCAATTATCATCTATATGAGCAACAAATCAAATCTTGTTTTCTTTTCATATTTGATAGTCATCTTCTCAGTATGCAGGAGCTATATGTACTATTCATGTTCAAGATTCAGTTGTTACATGATGTCAAAGTACTACTTGATAAGAATTTTCATTTATTTGCATTCACAAAGGAAGATTATCTTTGTTTTTCACAAAATCATCCAATACAGGCTCATAAGAAATTCATACCAAATCTTTTCATTTATAAGATTCAAGTATTTCATAATCTTCTTCATTTTTGTAGTAAGAAGAAATAGTATCTTTTGCAAGGATATAATTTTCATTGTTTGATTTATCTTGAATTTTGACATATTCAATATCTTCACCTACTGCTAAGGCCAAATTTGCAACTATTGTCCATGGTGTTGTAGTCCAAGCTAAGAAATAAGTATTTTCTTGGTCTTTGATAGGAAATTTCACAGTGATAGTTTTATCTTGTTTTTCTTGGTATCATTGATTTACTTCAAAATTTGAAAGTGGAGTTCACATACCTACACTATAAGGAACTACTCTATATCATTCATAAATCAATCCCTTATCATACAATTCTTTGAAAACCCACCAAACTGATTCCATAAAAGAGGTATCCATAGTTTTGTAATCATCTTCCATATCTACCCATCTTCAAGTTCTTTCCACTACTCTCTTTCGTTCATCTGTGTATAAGAAAATATTTTTTTTGCATTCTTCATTGAAGTTATAAACTCATATTTTTTCTTCAATATCTCTTTTAGATTTGATATCTAGTTTTTTTTCAACTATTCATTCAATTGGTAAACCATGACAGTCCCAACCAAATTTTCTTTCTACATATTTTCATTTCATAGTTTGGTATCTAGGAACAATATCTTTGATTGTACCAGCCAAAATATGTCAGTAATGTGGAGTACCTGTAGCAAAAGGAGGTCAATCATAAAATTTGAAAACTTCATTTCATCTTGTTTTTTCTAATGATTTTTCAAAAGTCTTATCTTCTCTCCAAAAATTTATAATTTCTTCTTCTAGTTTTGGGAATTCTTGTTTTGGGTTTATCTCAGGGAATTTTGACATAAATATTTAAAATTAAAGGGTAAAATCACTTTATTTGTAATTATTAAGTTAAAAGGCGGTTAAAGTATTTTTCCATTTCAACTTTCAACTTTCAACTCTTAGCTTTAATAGTTTTAATGAAAAATAGCTTTTTTTCAAGCTTTAAATAAAAAACAGCCAGTGAAAAAACCACTAGCTAAATTTCACCACCCAGAGACTAAGATTATATTATTCTTTCCCTTTCATAGCCTTTATGGCAATTTTCCTGCCAGATGAGTGTGCATTTAATAGATGTACATAATCATCAAGTTTAAACGGCAGTTGGATCGGATTATTATCCGAAGTTCTAAGATGGATAAAAATTACCTTTCCATTCAATATATACACAAGATTTCTCCTACTTGTTTAAAAGTATTAAACTTATAAATATAGATATTATAAATTCAAGTCTAAGTTTTCCTTGAATAATAAAAAATTATATATACATTATATAACAATTTTACAATTTAGAAAAAGTATGAGAGTAATAAGTAAAAACAAATATGCATTTTTAAATTATGATATTCAAGAGACATTTGAAGCTTGAATAGTTTTGGAATGATTTGAAGCAAAAGCTATTAAAACTTGAAGTATAAATATTAAAGAATCTATTGTAAAAGTATATTCAGATTGACAAATATATATTACAAATATGCATGTTCCATTATACAAAAAAACTAGTTCAAAATTAGTACCTTGGTATAGCAGTAAAAGAACTAGAAAATTGCTTATGCACAAAAAACAAATAAGAAGATTAGCTGAAAGAACAAACAAAACTTGACTTACTATAGTTGCACTTAAAATCTATGAAAACAAAAAAAGGCTTATAAAGGTAGAGATTTGATTGGGTAAATTAAGAAAAAAAGTAGAAAAGAAACAAATAAAGAAAGAAAGAGATGTTAAAAGACAAGCACAAAAAGATATTAAAAATTTATGATTTTAGTTTGATAAAAAATTTTCTAATACATCTTTTATTTTTTGGCTATCATGTCTAATCATATCATTTTGTTTTATAAAATCAGCTTTTATTAATCTAGAATCATTTAGATCATCTTTAACCAAAGTTTTATTTTCATCTTTATATTTATCCAAAATACTTTGATCTATTGAATATTTATCCCAGTCTTGAAAAAATATAGTATCAAAAATATCTTTATTAAAATATTTTTCAAAAGTTTGTATAAAATTTGATAAGTTAAAACCAGTAGTTTCTCAGTATTTAGTAAAAAGGTTTACAAATAATAACTTTTTTGCATTGGAATTTGCAATCACTGAAGAAATATTTCCTACAAGAATATTTGGCAGTATAGATGTATATAGGTCTCATGGTGCAAAAATAATATAATCAGCCGATTCTATTACAGAGTTTATTTCAGGATTTTGTGAAGGCTTATCCTGCAGAAATTTTTCATATATACTTTCTATAATATGATGTGATATTCATTTTTCTGAGTTTATCTTTTCCAATACTGAAACATACTCTTCTTTTACTACATAAATATCTTGGATCTTTATATTTGGATCATGCTTAGGTATATCAATATTAGTCTCTCATATTACATAGTCTAAATTTTCTAATTTTGCTAACAATCTAGTTTTTTCAAAAGTAGAAGGGTAAACTTTTCATTTTATATCAAATAGCTCTTCTAACATATCTATAGCTTTTCAATTATTATCTGTTATTTGCTCCAAAGCCATCATTATCAAATTTCAAAGATTATGTCCATCCAATGAACCTCATTCAAATCTATGATTAAAAATTTTTCTTAAAATTTCTGTTTTTTCATCATCACTTAATGCAACAATTGCTCTTCTAAGATCACCTGGAGGTAAAACTCAGTATTCATCTCTAATTCTTCAAGTACTACCACCATCATCTGACATTGTAACAATACAAGAAAGATTAATATTTGGAATATTTTTTAGTGCTGTAAGTAGATTATAACTTCATGTTCAACCTCAAATAGTAATAACATTGATCATATTAAGATGACTTTATTATATAAATTTCTTTACTTTCTTTTCTAGTTGATTTAGGTTTATATGTTTTGATTGATTTGTTTCAATAAATAGACTTTAGCTCTTTGAGAAATTCTTCAAATCAAGGACCCATAAATATTTTTATTACAAATTTTCAATTTTCACTCAAAAAGTTTTGATACAAAGGAAGAGTTTTTTCTATAAGTCATATTGATTTTATTGCATCAATATCTTTGATACCGGTTGTATCAGGAGCCATATCAGACATTATCAAATCAAAACTTTGTATATTTAATTCTTCTAGAATTGATTTTATTTTATCTAATTCTTGGATATCTTGTTGATATGTAAATACATTTTCTAAATCTAAATTAGTAGGTTTAATATCAAATCACACTATTTTAAAATTTTTGTTATTATTAATATTTTTCCAAGCATATTGTATCCAAGAACCTGGAGAGCATCATATATCTAGAACATGTTTTGTTGAATTATCAAAAAGTTTAAATTTATTATTAATTTCTTCTAGTTTGAATGCACTTCTTGCTTTATATCAAGATTTTTTAGCTTTTTGGAAATAATAATCATAAGGATTGTACATATTTTATATGGTTTTGCATTATATAAATTTAACTCAAAATTGCTGATTAGTATAGTTAATTTAATAGTAAATTCAAATTAAAATTTTGTTAAAAATTTGATTTAATTGAATACTTATTTATAATTGATTAATTAATCTTTACTAAGATACAAAACCTACAAATGGAATTTAAATACGATTTTATGATTTTCAAAATGATATATTAAATAAATTTGAAAAAGTTATCAAAGAATGAGATAAAAAGATTCATATTGTAGCACCTCCATGAAGCTGAAAAACTGTTGTTTGAATTGAGATGCTAAATAGATTATGATGAAATTGTGTGATTTTAGTGCCAAGTTTGGTACTACAAGAGCAATGGAAAAACAGAATAAAAGATTTATTTCTATCAGATAGTGAAGATATAAATGATTTTGTTTCCACATCAACAGATGAAATCAAAAAAATAAATATTTTAACCTACCAAGCTCTAACACAAACTTGAGAAACTGATGATTATATAATAGATAAAGTAATAAAAAACTGGTATGAAGAAGCAAAAGAAGATTTTGAAAGTTTTGAAGATTTCAAAGACTATTTAGAAGAACTAAAAGAGGAAGATATACAAGAGTACTCAAAAAACATAAAAAGATTTGAAAAAAGAGAAAAAAATCAAAATAATGTTGAATGATTTTTATCAAAAAAAGTGCTTAATTATTTTGAAGAATTGAAAAACGAATGAATAAATTCAATTCTAGTAGATGAAGCTCATCATCTGACAAACTGGTGGTCAAGTTGTGTATATTATTTATGGGAATTTTTGGGCAAAAATTTTATAGTATGATTAACCGCTACTCCACCATTTGATGATAGTGACTTTTATATAGTAGATGAAAATTATTCAAAGCTTTTATGAGAATCAGATTATTATATACCTCAACCAGCAGTAGTCAAATCTTGAAGGCTGGCACCATACCAAGACCTTGTATATTTTGTAGAACCTACAGAAAACATATGAAAAATTTTGAAAAAATATAAAAGATATAAATATTCAAAACTTTAAAATCAAATGAAAAAAATATTATATTGCATACTTTGTCGATTTAAACAATAATTTGTGATATTACACAAATTTTGATGATAAGATTTTTAAAATCAAATTAGATAGCAAAAAAATATATGTACAAAATACTGTGTTTGGCACAAATATTTTTGAAAAAGAACATAATTTAAAAATAAAAAATGAAAATAAAATAAAAAATGAAAAGCAAGATTACTCTATTGTAGATATATATTTTTTTGAAAATATTTTCACTATATCAAATAATAAGCTATTAATTGAAGATTTTTATTCATTAGATATAGATTCTATAAGATTTAGCTCAGATGAGTGAGTATATAAATTTGAAGTATACAATAATGATAAAAATTTTTTAGAAAATTTAAGTAAACTGTTTTTGAGTATAAATAATTCACAATTTTTTTCATATTTACCTCCACAGAAAGATAATTACAAAATGTTTGATGCCTTTGAAGATATTTCCAAGATTAATATAAATAATTTAGATTTTGAATTCAAAGAGCCAGATAATGTTTATGAATATGATGAAAAATATAATAATTTTATAAAAAATGTATTTAAATTAAAGTATGTTCTATATACACTAAAACAAACATACAATAAAATAATAAATAATCATAAAATACCACAAAATGAATATCAAAAATTTAAAATATTAAAATTAGATATATCAAGGCAAAGTTTAGAAAAAATAATTCCTGAATTTGAAGATAAACTCAACAAGATAGAAAACATATTAAAAAATAAATGAATTACAAAATAAAATCACAACTAAGATTGAAATAAGTTTATTAATAATTATATTTTATATTAAATTTTCTTTAAAAGTATAATTATAATTTCATGACTCCAGCTCAAAGACAATATATGGAGCTAAAAGCACAAAATAAAGACTCTATACTATTATTCCGTATGTGAGATTTTTATGAAGCTTTTTTTCAAGATGCAAAAATTGTTAGCAAAGAATTGGATATAGTTCTTACATACAAAGATAAAAAAAGTGAAAATCCTACTCCAATGGCATGAGTACCATTTCATAGTGTAGATAAATATTTACCTAAACTTGTAGAAAAAGGTTATAAAGTTGCAATAGCAGAACAAATATGACCTGTAGTACCATGACAATTGGTAAAAAGAGAGGTAGTTAATGTACTAACTCCTTGAACATTTTTGAACGAAACTGATAACAAATACACTTATATATGTGCAATTAGTAGCAAAGAAAGTAATGATTGAAACTATCATATAGCATACTGAGATTTCTCTATTTGAAATTATTTTACTAAATCATTTAAAGAATTTGATGAATTCTTAAAATATATTACAAAATTAAACCCAAGTGAAGTAGTTATTGATATTGATTTTTTGAATAAACAAGAACTTAAAGAGTATATCAAAGCATATTTGGGTACAATAGTGAATATACATGATATTCCTTATGATGTAAAAACATTTCTAAAAAATAATCTAAAAGTAGAAAAAATTGAGTGATATTGAAAAGCATTGGATTCATGAAGAGCAGAAAGTTTTGCTTTGTTGATAAATTATTTGTTAACTATGCAAAAACAAAGCCTAAAAAATATATCACAAATTTCATATATAAGTGATGAAAACAAAGTAAAACTTGATGAAAACACAATAAGAAACTTAGAAGTTTTTAAATCAAGTTATGAATGACAAAAAAAACATAGCCTTTTTGCAGTAATAAATAACTGTAAATCCTGAATGGGTAACAGAAAAATGATTGATATAATATCCAATCCAATAAATGATATTAATAAAATAAATACTAGACTAAAACATATCCAATATTACATCCAAAATACAGAACTAAGAGAAAAAATAATAGATGATATAAAAGAACTAAATGACATACCCAAAATAATATCAACATTATTATATAAGAAAAATTCACCTGTATTACGAGAAAAGCTAAAAAATAGTCTAAGTATAGTTTTTAAATGAGATTCAAAAAATTATTTTATAGAAAATATATTAAAAATAGATCCAGAAGAAAACGATATAGAAAAAATTTTTGAGTTTTCAGAAAAATTAAATTTAGCTATAAAAGAGCAATCAAATGAATATGATTATATTCAAGAATGATTTTCTGATGAAATTGATAAAATTAGAGAATTTGCTAACAATTCAAGTAAACTAATACTAGAATACCAACAAGAAGTTTGTAATCATACAAAACTAAATCTAGTTAAAATTAAATATATCAAGAATCAATGATACTTTATAGAAACAAGCAAAAAAGACTCCAAACAACTTGAAAATAATGCAAATAGTGAAAATGAAAAGTTTGATTTTGTAAGAGCACAAACACTTAAAAATCAAGAAAGATATACTACAACTTACCTACAAAATCTACAAGAAAAAATTGATAAATCCAAAGACGAACTAAATAAACTACAAAAACAAGTTCTTGACAACTTATTGGAAGAATTGCTATCTTTGAGCAAATGAATAAATAAACTATCTGATAATATATGATTTTTGGATTTATTTACAAATTTTTCAAAATTTGCTGAAGAAAATGACTGGACAATGCCTACTTTGACTCAAACTTGAGAAACTGAAATCATCAATTGAAGACATCCTGTAATTGAAAAATATCTGCCAAGCAATGAAAACTTCGTACCAAATGACCTTAAAATAAACAATACAAATAGTATGCAAATAATTACAGGTCCAAATATGTGATGAAAATCTACATTTCTGAGACAAAATGCAATAATTATATTACTTGCACATTGTTGATTATATATTCCTTGTCAATCATGAAAAATAGCAACAGTAGATTGAATATATGCAAGAGTTTGAAGTTGAGACATCATAGCAAAAAATCAGTCTACTTTTCTTACAGAAATGATAGAAGTTGCAAATATTTTAAATAATAGTACCAAAGATAGTTTTATTATTTTGGATGAACTTTGAAGATGAACAAGTACATACGACTGAGTTGCTATAGCAAAAGCTATAACACAATTTTTGGCAGAAAAAACCAAAGCAAAAACATTATTTGCCACACATTATCATGAATTAATCAAACTAGAAGAAAAATACAAAAATATAAAAAATTACTCAGTATCAGTTTATGAAACAGATAAACAAGTAGTATTTTTAAAAAAGATAAGTGAATGATGAGCTAATAAATCATATGGTATAGATGTTGCAAAAATAGCAGGTTTACCAAAAGAAATATTAGATAATGCAAGGCATAATTTACAAGAACTAGAAAGTAAGAGTATAAGTATCAAACAAAATACATTGTTTGAAGAAAAAGAAATAAACAAAAAAGATGAAAAAATAAAAGAAGAACTGGATAATATAGATATAAACAATATTACTCCAATGCAAGCACTAGATATATTAAACAAATTAAAAAAACTCTAGCTAAGCTAGAGTTTTTTTATAAACTATTTAAGATAAATTATTCAATAATATCTTCAAGTATCTCATCCAAATCAAGATCATCTTGAAGTTCTAATGCTCTAAGATTTAGTTCATCATATACTTCTTCCAATAAAGCTAAAGATGTATTTCTTTGATTTTCTGGAATCATATCATTTGTTTCAAAGTTTTCAATTGCAGCTTCTACCCTATCCATTCTAGTTTCAATCCAATCTGAAAGTTCAGACTCATCCATAGAAGATGTTATATTATCAAGAGTTGATGAAAAAGCATCTCTAGCTTCTACTACTCTTTCCTTATTTGAAGCAGAAAGACTATCAAGTCTAGACTTAGCTTCTTCTTTTACTTCTTCAGCTTTTTCTTTTAGTTCTTCAGTACTACCTGATAATCATCTTTCTTCTTTTATTTCATGAACTCTTTCATTCATTCTTCAAGTAGTTTCTCTTGCTGCTTGACTAACCTCCTGTCAAATTCATCTTCATCTAGATTTATTTTCTTCTTCATCTTTTACGGCAGTTTCTTTATCTTCTTGCTCATCAGATTCTTCTTTTTCATCATTATCATAAGTTTCTGAAGATTCTTCTTTTTCTTTTACTTCATCTGATTGATCTAAATCTGCATAGGAAAAAGATGCTAAGAAAAATACTCAAAGTACTAAATACAAAATATTGTTTTTCATTTTATTTTTATTTTAGAATATAAAAGTATATATATTATACAGATGATAAATCATAAGTCAACAAATATTTTAAATAAGTTATGATTGAATTTTAAAACTTTATTTATAATATAATAATTGTGTATACTACTTAAAATTAAAACAATAAAAATGAAAACAATAATAATAACAATAATACTTCGAATTATAAGTTTTGTGGCTTTTTCAGCAAACTTATTTTTTGAAGAAGATGTACAAACAGAAAGTCTAAGTATATATACTGATAAAATAGTAGAATATCAAAGAATATACGATATTAAACTTAATGATGAAAATAATGAAAAAATATGAGTAATGTATGAGTCTCTAGTAGAAGATATTGATACATACTTATATAGTATAAACTTGCAATTTACTGAAGAAAATAATTTATGACTATTCTCTAGTATAATTTGAGAAGTAAATATCTTGCCTAATTGAAAAATAGAAGATTTTAGAATAAATGCCTGACCTACTGAAATAAATTGAGAACTTGACCCTCATAGACAAGAAAAAATATTAATTAATTATCAAAGATACAATTTGGAAGAAAGTGAACTTTTAGAAATAAGTAATTTTAATATTGATATATTATTCAACAAACTATTGCCAGTAATTGAACGAAAAAAATGAGAAAGCAAAAATATAGAAATAGTAGATATAATATCTAGTACTCAGTCATGACAAATAAATAATAATACTGTTAAAGTAACAAAAAACTCTGAAAGTGAATTTATTGCATACGGCGAAATTTTCTGAAGAGAAATAGAAACAAAATACAAATATGATGCTGATTGAATACTTGAAAAACAAGAAAATCCTTTTTTCATTTATAAAAAGTCTGAAAGTCAAGCTGAAGATGAACTAGAAGAATTGGACTTACAAATAGACTGATGAAACTGATCAGAAACTTGAAATTGAGAGGATTCAAACCAAACAAGTGGAGAATCGGATGATTTACAATGTAAAATAATTTGAATTGATGATTAAAATTAATAATGTAAGTAAGAAGTTTGAAAAACAAGAAGCTGTCAAAAAACTAAATCTTGAGATAAAAGAAAATACTTGCTTTTGATTACTTGGAAGAAACTGAGCATGAAAATCTACTACTATGAAAATGATGGTATGATTATTAGATCCTAGTGAGGGAAGCATTAGCTATGATTGACTGGATTTTTCAGAACATACTATAGAAATCAAAAAACAACTTTCATACATACCTGATAGTCCTTATATATACAATAAGCTTACTTGAATGGATTTTATGTATTTTATATGATATACTTACTGATTATCAAAAGAAAAGATAATAGAAAAAAGTAATAAATTTTTTGAGTTATTTGATATTCAAGATGTTAAAAATCAAAAAATAGAAAATTATTCACATTGAATGAAACAAAAACTAGCATTTAGTGCTGCATTATTGCACAAACCTAAATACTTAATATTAGATGAACCAATGGTATGATTGGATGTACAATCAGCCAATGTAATAAAAGATATAATCAAAAACATTACCAGGAACTGAAGTACAGTAATAATAACAACTCACCAAATACATGTAGCAAGTGATATATGTGATGAAGTGTGAATAATACATGACTGAGAACTAAAATCCAAACTTGATAAAAAAGAAGATATAAAAAATCTAGAAAAGAAATTCCTAGAAATCACATGAGATAAAGATAAAGATTATTTAAAGCGAATAAATAGTTAATTTAATGAATATTTTAATAAAAAATTACCTAAAAATAATTGCAAGATCTATAATAGATTTTTGGCATAGCAAAAAAATTTTTTTAATATTTTGAATATTCTTTATATTGCTATTTCAATGAGCAATAATATTTGCCAGCTACTATTGATTTGACTATATAGTAAATAATTTTCCTTGATGATACATATTTGCACCACAAATATTATGAATAATTATAAGCACAACATTCATACTAATGTTTTTTGCAGGAATTATTGCTACTATAAGTACATGCTTCAAAAATGATGAAGTAAAATTTTTATTACATACTGCCTTTGAATACAAAGACATTTATGCATATTCATTTTTGAAAGTAGTTATTTTTGCAAGTTTATGAGTTATAATATTTTTACTACCTATATTTATTGGTTTTTGACTTAGTAATTCATATACATTAGAGTATTATTTACTTATTTTTTTCTTAATATTTGCTACTGTATGGATATCAGTATTTTTAGGAAATATATTCTTTGTTTTTATAATAAAATACATTCTAAAACTAAATAAAAAAATAATTAAGTGAATAATATTTTCAGTTATAGCATTAATATTATTTCTAAGTTTTCAAATAAGTAGAATCTTTGACTTAGCAGAAAGTGAGCAAGAAACAATATTTGAAGAATATATATATAGCATAGAATTCAATAACCTTCTACTGCCATGGAACTGGATAAATACTAGCTTGCAATCATATATTGACTGAAGTTATAATCTACTTATTCTATGAATTATATTTTTATTTATTACAAGCATTCTGATATTTCAGATAATTTTATATATTGGTAAAAATCATTTTATAAAAGCATACAATACATTTGAACAATTTTCACTATCAAACAAAAATATAAAAGACAAAATCACATTATTTAACAAAAACAAATACATAAATTTATTTATCAAAGATCTTTTATTGTATCTAAAAGATAGCTCATGGTGGATGCAATTTCTCATGCTAGCTGTATTGGTTTGAATATATTTAATAATACTAAATTGAATAAATACTCAAGAACTACAGACAGCATTTGCAGCAACAGCTATAACCATATGAAATATTGCTATGACATGATTCTTGATCTCTGCAATAGCACTAAAATTTATTTATCCAAATATATCTATTGAATGAAAATCATTTTGGGTACTAAAAACACTACCAATAAGCCTATTGAGTATATATATAATAAAACTAATATTTTTCTTGATATTATTCTTAGTTATTACATACATAATAAGTATATCTTATTCAAATATTGTATGAATGGATACAGTAAGTTCTCAAGTAATATCAATATTAATATTTGCTGTTAGTGTTTTTATTGTTAGCTTTTATTTTGCACTTGGTAATGCATACCCTAATTTTTTTGAAACAAATTCATCCCAAATATCAACAAGTGTGCCATGACTTTTGTGAGTTATTGTTTCAAATATTGTAATACTATCAATTGCATGATTGTGATATATATATTTTCTTGAATATTATGGAATAATTATTGAATGTAATGAATTGGGATTATGATTTTTTTCTCAATTAATAATAATGGCCTATACTTTATGTATAAGCCTTAGTATTTTGGTTTCTATATGGTGATACAAAAATTTCAAAAAATTAAGTACATAATTTTTATTCAACTTCTTCAGCAGAAGTTATTACTACATTACCATCTCTAAATGCTAAACTAATCTCTAATAATACTGTTTCACCATTATAACTAATACTTACTTGTGCAGTATTTCAAGCAAGCCAACTAATATCTCAAACTTGTAATTCTCAATCATCAAAACCAGCTATATCAGAAATATTTTCTTGGATATAAGTACCATACAATGAAGTAAAATTGATACTTCAATCTTCATTTAGATGCATATTTACATCAATATTTCAATTTGATTCATCTATTTCTTCTACCTCATCTTCTTCATCACTATCCTCTCCTCACGATATTAAATCAAACGAATTTACATTTACTATTCAATTATCATAAGATACTGTTATTTCTGCCAAGTATTCATCTCAATCCTCCTCTGTATAACTTATCTGAGCTGTATTTCATGCTATCCATCTAATATTATCTACTTCGTATTCTCAATCACTTTCTACTATATCATTTATGTTCTCTTGGATAAATGTATTGTACAATGCTGTAAAATTTCAATATTCACTTATCAAATATAAATTCTCTTCTTCTACTTCATCTTCTTCTTCAGTATCTTGTTCTTCTTCATCACTATCCTCTTCTTCTGATATTAAATCAAATGAATTTACATTTACTATTCAATTATCATAAGATACTGTCATCTCTGCTATATATTCATTTCAGTCTTCATCTGCATAACTTACTTCTGCTGTAGTTCATGCTGTCCATCTAATATTATCTACTTCGTATTCTCAATCACTTTCTACTATATCATTTATGTTCTCTTGGATAAATGTATTGTACAATGCTGTAAAATTTCAATATTCACTTATCAAATATAAATTCTCTTCTTCTACTTCATCTTCTTCTTCAATATCTTGTTCTTCTTCATCACTATCCTCTTCAGTAATCTCATCTTCTTCTGATTCATCTGTTTGAGCTTCTTCATCTTCTTGCACATCTTCATCATCAAGTTCTGTAGCATCAACTTGAATATCTTCATAATTTTCTCAAGTCATACTATCATCAGATGATTCACTTTCTTCATCCACCAAATCTTGAAATTCTTCAAAACTAATTCAAGATTGAGTTTCATCTGACTCATCAATTCAAGTACAAGCAGATAAGATAAACAAAATAAATAAAGATGGTATTAAGATTTGTTTATTCATTTAGCATATTTATTTAGTAAATAAAGTCTTGTAATAATTTATAATAAATTTCTAGCTAAAATCAAACCAAAAATAAATAAAATATTGTAAATTTAAGTTTTTTAGATAAACATATCTTATTTTTATCTAATAGTTTTTAAATATGCGAAAAAATAATATAAAAATACTAATAGCAATTTTTATAATATATTTACTTATAAAATTCCTTGTGCCTTTTTGAAATTATATAATTTATCCTATCACATTAATTGTAACATTTCTTCATGAGTTTTGACATGCATTTTTTGCATTGATTACATGAGGTCAAATAATTTCTATACAAGTAAATCCAGATTGAAGTTGACTAGCTGTTACATCATGATGAATTAGATCTCTGGTACTAATGTGATGATATATAGGTTCTGCGATATTTGGTAACATACTATTATATTATGCAATCAAGTGAAAAGATAAAACTGTCAAGAATATAAGCATCTGACTATGAGCTTTTATAATATTTAGTTCAATATTTTGGTTTCACAATATTGTTTCTTCTATTGTTCTTATTATATTATGATCAGCTTTGATATATATAGCAAATAAAATCAAATATGATAAAATATTTTTATCTTTTATATGACTTGCTAGTTTGTTTTATATTATAGAAGATTTCAATGCTTGACCAAGTAGTGATTTGGCAAAATTTAGTGAAATATTTGTAGTAGTACCAACATTTGTTTGGATGTATGTTTGGCTATTTATTGTATTAGCTATTACTTGATATAATTTCTATCTAATGACTAAGATAAAAGACTAATTATCTTTATTTATTACATCATCTTTTAGTACTCAAGCTGAAAACAAAAATGCACTAACATATTTAGAATCTTTCTCTAATACTTCTAATCTAGATTTTTCAATAAATAACAATTCTCACATAAAAGAAAATGGATTTGGAAAATATACACTAGAATAAGTTTCCAATCAAAATTCTGCTAAATCATCTTTTGTAACAAATCATATTTTAATCTCTCAATTATTATTTGTGTACAAAACTGGCTGGTCAAAAATTCATTTTCAAAATCTTATCACCAAAAATAGCTTTTGAAATAAATGAACTATATTTTTTATAATAGGAAAATTAGACAAAAAATTAATAATCTTTTTGTGAAAGTAAAATTTCAATCATTTATTCAGAAAATAACCTGTAAGCACAACAATAAACAAAAATAAAACTCAAAAAATTATTGAATTAATCAATTCCATATTTGAAGGAAAAACAAAAGAAAAAATAGTTTTGATAAACCAAAATAGTAAAAATAGTGGAAGTAAAAATATCAATCAATTGATAAAATACTTAAACAATCTATACAACATAAATATTAATAATCATTTTTAAATAAAATATATCTAAATATTGCTGATTGAGAATATCAGTCAATAATTTCTTCTTTTTTAATAAAATCCTTTATTTTATCAAGAGTAAACCAATCATAATCATAGATATTCTCTTCTGCTTGCAATTTGATACTTTGATCTTTTGAATCAAGATACAAACATACTATATCTGCTAATCAAGCTATTATTCATGTATCACTTCAAGTAGTTCACAAATAATTTGAACTTATAATATTAGAAATTCAAGTTTCTTCTAGCAATTCTCTTTTGGCTCAAGATATGGCATCTTCATTGTTGTTATATTTTCATCTTGGAAGTTCCCATATATTTTTATCCAAAGCATACCTATAATTTTTGATAAATAAAAACTCATCATTTTCATTTATACATAATATTACTACTCCATCCTTTATTCTTTTTTCTTTATTTAGATAGGCTCTTAAATATTTTCATTTTTCTCAATTTAAAAATTCTACATCATTGTTCTCTAATCTAATAAATTGATTTTCAAAAACCACATTATTATTTAAGTCTTTTATCATAGTTTTTTTGAATAAATAAAATTAACTATTCTTTGCTTTTTCTACTACGATTCATGTTGCATCTACCAAATGTTTGAACCTATCTGAATTTAGATGAACTCAGCCAAAATATCTAGTAACTACTATCATACAATTTACTATCTTTTTTTTCTTCATAGTAGATAATATACAATTAGCTCATCCAAGCTCTCAATCATCGTTTTTTCACTCTATAATACTTCAATCTTCTTGTTTTATTCTATATGCATAAGTATTGTGAGTAGCTTTTTTGTAATATTTATACTTATTTATATATTTAAAAAAATCTTTGACTTCTTGTTTGGATAAAACTTTTGTACATGTTCAAGAATACTTACTTCCTCTATCTTCAATAATATTTTTTAGAAAAAATGTTTCTTTATCAAACAAAAATTCATCATCCAAGCTAAATAATGTTTGCTTTTCTTCAGTACTATAACGATTCATAAAAAAAATTATATCAATTAAATATCTAAGACAAATTTCTCTATCTGATCAAAAACATAATAATATTCTGGATTATTAGATACTACTTGTTTAATTTGTTCAATTTTGGGCAATAATGTTTGAGGATATGAAGGATTTTTTTCTGTCCTATTTTGTATTGTTTGATAAACATTTTGAAGTGTATCAGAATACTTTGATTCCCATTTTCTTTTTTGAGATACATCTACAATGACAAATGCATCCATAATATCTCTTCAATGTCTATGTATTGTTTCATCTTCTACTATCATTCACAAACTACCTCCAGCATCCAAATTGATAGCATAATGACAATCCAAACTATTTGTCACAAATCAAGCCAATCCTTCCATATCAACATCAGAAACTGTTCACATCAATACTGTTTTGTTATCAAGTTTACTACAAATAAAAGATTTTGTTCAAGCAGTTTCCATTCTAGTATCAAAAATATTCTTAGATTTATGAATTACATTTCTTCATTTATGTGTAAGCACAGGAAAATTTGATAAAGCATATTCTAAATCATCAAACTTATCTTCATTATAGTTTTTATTTAGTCAGTCTACATAACCATAATTATTTAGTATAAATAATGGATTTGAGTCTTTATCAACTCACAAAAGTCCTCTGATTCATAAGTCTTGTCCATATGTACTTTGATGATTTCAGTCATAGACCCTATAGCTAACTGTACTATTACCATCACAATTACTATAATCATCAGGACAAAAATATGCTCAATTTACTCAAGCTACTGCTCATTCCTTATTTATTAGATTTTGAAGAGTATCTCAGTGATCAGATATTGAAGTTCTAAGTTCATAATTTCATCATAATTCAATTTTTAGTATATTTGTATCTTTTCAATCAATACTAGAGTTGTTATATTCAAATTTAGCAAATGAGAAAAGTGGTATTAGCAGCAAAATAAGTAATACAATTTTTTTCATATTTTTAATTTTAGTTTAAATGATAGGTTCATATTAATCAAGTTTATATGATTTTCAAGTTAGAGTATATAAAATCAAGGCCGGCCTTGTTGGTGTGGTATTTAAGAGCTTTTCTTTTTTAAGATTATATTGTAGTAAACGGAGAAACTGTAGACTATTTATATAATCTACGAAAGTAGAAATATCATATGAGTTATAAATT
>CAZACQ010000019.1:0-19059 GCA_964483725.1 uncultured Candidatus Peribacteria bacterium
TTAATAAAATTTATCATTATGTCAAGTATAAATTTTTTAGATGGATTTGTCAAATATTTGAATAAATTGTTTGGACAAATCATTTATCTTAATGCTTAATAACAAACTTTATCAAAAACGATTAAACAAACAAATATAAAACTATATAATATCAAAAAATCACTACTTCTGAATTCCAGAATACTCAATCAAGAATTTAGAAACATCTCTATTTACAAATCAGGCTGTACTACCTCACCACTGAGATTGTCTAGGACGACGAACTTGTGATATAACTACATATCTAGGATCTTCAGCAGTAGTCACACCTGCAAAACCTCAATAAGTCCATCATCTACCAGTTTGATAACTTCATCTAAATGCTATTTGTGATGTACCTGACTTTCATCATACAGAATAAAAAGGTATTCATACCATACTTCAAAGATGTTCTTCATCTTCCATATCTAATAGTTCTCACATTGACTCAAGCATCTGCTCTGATGTATCTTCTGAAAAAATCCTTTTTCATTTTTTGGGTTCAAATTCTGTATATTCTCAAGTTGATGGATCATAAATTTTATCCAAAACAGTAGGGTTCAACATATATCAACCATTTATCATAGCAGAATATGCAGTAGCTAACTGTATAGGTGTAGTTAGAAGTCATTGTCAAAAACTATTATTAAAAAACCTTGCCATAGAAAAATCTTCTAATCAAGTAATATTACCAGAATCTTCTCAAGCTAACTCTACTCAAGTTTGTCTACCAAATCCTAATTTTTCTAAATAAGAATAAAAAACATATCTTCAAGTTCTTTGAACAATTCTAACCATTCAAACATTACATGACCAATCTAATGCATGCAAAAAAGTATTATTTCAAATACATTGATCTTGAATATTACTAATAGTATAAGGTCATATTTCTACACTTCATTCATCTTCATAAAAATCATAAAGTCATATTTCATCACTATCAAGTCATAAAGCTACAGTAATAGATTTGAAAGTACTTCAAGGTTCAGATGGATATGCAATATTTCTATCCACAAATACCTGTGGTCATAGCTTATTTGAAAATATATATTTTTTGGTACTAGGGTCTTTTCTTTCATCATATGTAGCCATTCTAAGTTCTCAGTTATCCTCTATCAAAACCGGTATATCAATGTATTGATCTTCATCAACTATATATCTTTCTTCATAAGAAAGTGGTTCTATAGTATAATAATCAGAATAGAAATTTGGGTCATAATCTGGATAATTTACTGATGCTTTAATTTTTCAAGTATGAGGATCCATAACAATAACTGACAATGTATCAGGCTCTAATTCATTATAATATGTCTGTGTTATTCTTTCTACATTTTCTTGTATTGTTGGATCTATAGTTAGATAAACATCAGATCAGTCAATTGGTTCTTGGATATCAAATGTATTTGATCATATCATTCATATCCAAGGAACAGATACTCATACCATTTGACCATCTCTACCAGATAAAAGTTTATCAAAATACTCTTCAACTCAATAAAAGGCTTGTCATTCATTATTTAAATATCACAAGACATGAGACATAAAAGGTCAATAAGGATAATACCTTCTTTGACTTTCTTCATATCAAAGTCAATGCAAAAGAGGGACTCCATCATGTCTATCAAAAAAATATTCATCTTTCATATCTCTTATTTTCCTTACAATTTGTCAAGAAACATTGGTAGCTACCCTTACATATCTTATTTCTCTTTCTTGTAAGTTTCTAGCTACTGCCTCCAAAGTATAATTATATCAATTTCTTTCAAGTATTTGATATATTTGTCTTGCAGCAGTGTTTATATCATCAACTTCTCAAGGTAACAAATATAAATAGTTTCATTCTACGGCAATATAATCTTCTCAAAGATTTTCAAATTCCATCAACAATGAATCATTATCAAAATAACCAAAATAATTGGCATCTCTAACTCATCATTGAGTCATATCTATAAGTCTTTCTGCTATAATTTCATAAGCATCTTCCTTTTCAAAGTCATCTGCAGCTTCTTGCATTTCTTGCTGAAATGATTCCTCATCCAATAATAATTGTTGTGTATCTCAAGTTAGGAAAAAAGTTTGTTCTTCCTCTGGAAGTATTTGTTCTCAAGAAAAATCTTCTATATTTCTAATACATTCAATTTCATCAGGAGTTTCAAGTCAATAAGTAACACAAAAATGTTCATATAAAACTGGTGTAACTTTTTCTACAAATTTTTCTTGTTCATTTACCAATCAAGGATCAATAAATAATGTATATATATCAATATTTTCAGTAAGTTTTCTTTCATTTCATGAACTATCTGTTACAAATATATTTCACCTTTGAGCCTCTAATGTAGTATTACTAGAATGTTGTGATATCAATCTTTGTTCATAATGTTCTGCATGTAAAACTTGCAATTGAAAAAGCCTAAAAAATATAATCAAAAATAAAAATCAGAAAAATATTAATAATTTATTTTCTCTTCACATATTACTAGCCTTTTTTAGAAATTTATTATTATTCGCTTTTTTATTAATTTTTTTTGATACAATATCATAATAATACTCCAAATATCTGATAATCTTATTTTTTTTCATTTAAAGCTATAGAATATAATTTAAATTATTTATTTTTTCATTTTTTTGGTATAGATTTTGCATTTTTACACTTTGGGTATTTATCACATGCTAAAAACGGACCTCTCTTTCATTTTTTAACTACCATAGTTCACTCACCACATTTATCACATGTATCTCCACCGTATTCTTCTTGTAATTGTGTAGTTTTTTCATCTTGTATCTTTCCTATCCATTTCACTTCTGGATATCTATCAGAAGCCAAGAAAGGTCAATACCTTCAAACTTTTACAACTATATTTCATCACTCAGGACATGGTTTTCATTCATATTTATCCTTAAGTTTTTGGATATAATCTTGTTCCTCTTTGGTATTAGTAACATATTTACAGTCTGGATAATTATCACATCAAATAAATTTACCAGTTTTTCAAAATTTATAAACAAGATTTCATCAACATTCTGGACATTCTTCTCAAACATAAAGTACTGCTTTTTCACTAGTATCAGATTTTTCTAGATCTTTTTTAAATTCTTTCCAAAAATTTTCTAACATTTTTTTCCAATCTTGTTTTCACTCAGAAATTTTATCTAACTTTTCTTCAAGCTTTGCAGTAAATTTGTAGTCCATGAGTTTCTCAAAGTTCTTTTCAAGAAAATCATTTACTAAAAATGCAATATCACTTGGATATAGTTTTTTATCCTCCTTTTTTTCTACATATCATCTTTCAATTATAGTACTGATAGTAGGAGCATAAGTTGATGGTCTTCAAATTCATTCACTTTCAAGTTTTTTTACCAAACTTGCTTCAGTATATCTAGAAGGCGGTTTTGTGAAATTTTGATAAGCTCATATATATTCATTTTTAATAATTTCTGATTTCTTTAATTTTGGAAGCAAAGTTTCTTGCATAGGCAGCTTACCAAAATAATCCAACCAAACTTGCATAAATCAATTAAATTTAATAGTCTGTCACTTTACCAATCGCTCTTGATCCTTATCTTTTATACTAAGCTTAATTGTCTTATTTTCCAATTTAGCATCAGCCATTTGAGATGCCAATGTTCTAAGCCAAATTAGTGTATATAATTTCTTTTCATTAGCTGAAAGAGACATAGAATCAGGAACATTATTTATATTAGTAGGCCTAATTGCCTCATGAGCCTCTTGTGCTCATTTAGATTTGCTTTTATAATTTCTAGTTTGTAAATAATCTTTTCAATATCTTGCATTTACAAATCAAGCTACATTTTTCAAAAATCAAGAAGATAAGCTAACACTATCTGTTCTCATATATGTAATAAATCAATTTTCATATAACTTTTGGGCAACTGACATTACTTGCTTTACTCACCATCATAACTTATTACTTGCTTCTTGTTGTAAAGTAGAAGTTATAAATGGAGCTCAGGGAGTTCTTTTACTAGATGTAGATTTTACTTCTTTTACTTCAAAATCAAAACTTTCATCAAAGCGAATTATTTTGTTTCAAGTTTTCTCATCCTTTAAATTTTTTGCTTTTTTTGATATTCATATTTGAGAAAAAACTTTATCCAAATCTTTTTCCTTAGTTAAATTTACTTTTTCTCAATCTATTTTATCCAAAACTCATATAAAATTAATATTTTCCTTAGAAAATTCTGCTTTCACTTTCCAGGATTCATCTGGTTTAAAAGATTGTATTTCTCTTTCTTTTTCTACTATTAATTTTACTGCCACAGATTGAACTCTACCAGCACTTAATCATCTTTTCACTTTGGACCACAAAACTGGAGAAACTTTAAATCAGACTATCCTATCCAAAAGTCTTCTAGCCTGTTGACTATTAACTAGATTAACATCAACTTTCCTAGGGTTTTCTACAGCTTGTAGTATTGCATCTTTTGTGATTTCATGAAAAACTATTCTTGGAGTATCTTTTTTGAGTTTCAAAGCATCCAACAAATGCCAAGCTATCGCTTCTCACTCACGATCTTCATCTGTAGCAAGCCATATTTGCTCATAGTTTTTTGCAAGTTTTTTAAGCTCTGATACTACTTTCTTTTTATCAGGCATCACTTCATAGCTAGCATCAAAATTATTATCAATATCTATTCAAAATCATTTTTTGGGTAAATCTATAACATGTCACATACTAGCTGCGACATCCCAATCTTTTCATAAAAATTTTTTAATAGTATTTGATTTAGCTGGTGACTCAACTATCAGCAAATTTTTAGCTCAGTTTTTAGTACTAGTCTTAGTTTTTTTTGTAGATTTACTTGTCCTAGTCTTACTAGAAGTTTTAGTAGATTTTGTTGAAGTTTGAGACTTTTTGCTAGCAGATTTAGCTGGCATATAAATTTATTAATATTTAAATTAGTATATATTACTTATATAATTTTTTTTATATTTTTCAAACCATTTTGGAGTTTTTGTTTTTAAATTTTATTTTATCAGATATTCAAGCTTTTGCCAAAAATCTTCATAAAAAAATAAATCATTGTGTCATGCGGATTCTATTAAATTATAGCTTTTATTTCCTAATCAAAAACTTTCATATAAATTCTTAGAATAAGAAGGGTTTATTATATTATCATTATCTCAATGTAATATATGCAAATCTCAAGTATAGTTTGAAAGATATTTTATATTATCGTAGTTTTCTGTAAATAATAATTCTACAGGAAATATTGGATACAAATCCTTTGCAATATTTAAACTTGAATCAAAAGGTGATATCAAAACTAGATTATTCACATTTGATATTTTGGACTGATATGATGCTGGTCATGATCATAAACTTTCTCATAAGACAGTAATCTTAGTATAATTATTATCATCTATAAATTTTTTTATAGAGTTTACAGATTTTAGTATCTTTTCTTTTGAACTTGATTGTCAATCTCATCAATATCAAGGATACTCATTAATCAAGAATGAATCTCAAATTTCTTCAAAGCTTTCTTTATATATATGTCTATTACAAGCAGAACCAGCATTTCAATGATAAAGAACTATAATATTATCTCAAGTACTTTTAGAATAATAAAATCTAGCATCTTCATATTCTAATGCTTCATAATATTCCAAATATGGACAATCCCCAAAATCATATCAATTTGGCATATATATTAAATTTTTTTGGAAAAAAAATAAAAAAAGCAAAAAGAATAAGTAAATTCATGATATTAATCAAAATAATTTCAAAAATATTTTCATATTAGATTTTTTTTAAATTTAAATTATCCACATAGCATCACCAAAGGAAAAAAACCTATAATCATTCTCTTTTGCAAACTCATATGATTTCTTAATATTATCTAATCAAGCAAAACTTGAAACCAACATTAGTAATGTAGATTTGGGTAAATGAAAATTTGTTATCAAACTATCAACAAACTTCCACTTATATCAAGGATATATAAATATATCTGTATTTTGTGATCAATGAGATAAAAATCATTTATCATCAGCAAAAGATTCCAAAGTCCTTACTGATGTAGTTCAAACTGCAATTATTCTTTTATTATTCTTTTTATATTCATTAAGCCTATCTGCTGTTGCTTTATCTATTTGAGCAAATTCTGAATGCATATTATGATCCTTAATATTTTCTGTCTCTACTGACCTAAATGTTCAAACTCAAACATGTAATAGTAGATTTTCAATTTTAACTCATTTTTTCTTCAGTTTTTCTAACAAGGAACTTGTAAAATGCAAACCTGCTGTAGGTGCTGCAGCACTTCATTTTTCATTAGCATAAATAGTTTGATAATCATCAGAAGAAAAGTCTTTATTTTTGATATAAGGAGGAAGAGGCAATTCTCAAACCTTATCAATAGCTTCAAAAAAGTCAGCACCAGATTTATCAAATTCTATAATTCTACCCATATCTGCAAAATCTATTATTTTTCAATTTAATACATTACTTCATTTCATATCATAAAATTTTATAATTCTTCAGAGTTTTAGATTATTGCCTGGGAAACCCATACATTCCCAAGTGTTTCAATTTATCTGCCTATGTAATAAAATTTGTATATCTTTTATTTTATGAGATTTCCTAGGGTATATATCCATTTTTCAAAACAATCTAGCATTTATAACTTTAGTTGTATTTAATACAAGTACATCATTTTCTGTAAGATAATTTTCTATTTGATAAAACAAATTATCTTGAATATCTCAAGTACTTGAATTCAAAATCAACAGTTTAGACTTATCTCTTGGATAGATCGGACTTTGAGCAATTTTATTCTCTGGTAGAGAATAATCAAATTCTGAGAGCTTCATTGATAAATATTATAAAATAAATTATTTAAGAAGATTTCACAGTTCAAAGGTACAATAAAGAATATCTATCTTTTGTCTTTTTGCTTCTTTTATTATCAATACTACTAGCTGATCTTACAGATGATTTTCAATACTTATTATTCAAAGAGTTTATAGTAGACCATAATTTTTCTTTTTGCTTTTGTGAATCATCATAAAATAATCAAGCAAATTCTTTTTTGGAAATCAAAGAAGAAAATGATACTCATGTAGACCTATATTCAGTTCAATCTTGAATCATATCAGCAAGCAAATTCAAAGACTTAGCAAAAAGCTCTTTTCTATCATTACTTGGATTATCTAATTTTATTTTTTTCTTATAGATATTAAAATCCCTATCTTTTAGGAAAACTTTGATTTCATTACAAAGCAAAGATTTTTCAAACATATCTTTCCATGCATTTTCTAAATTTAAAGAAAGATGACTTTCCAATATAGACTTATCAGAAGTAAAATTAGGATTGAATGAATAAGACCTTTCTATAGACTTAGGGAAATCTTTAGCTGAAAAGTCTATTGCATCAAATCAATTAAGTTCCAACCAAACTTTCAATCAATATCATTTTAAAGTATTTTTTACAAATTCATAAGATAATGAAACAAAATCAAGAGCTGTTTCACATCATTCAAGTTTTTCCACAGTTTTGATTCACAAAAATGGCAGATCTTCAAGTTTTAATTTTATAAAAATTTCACTTAATCTAATTGGATCAATAGCAACAGTATTTCAGTGAGGTTTTCATAGGTCTGACAAAGTTTTTGCAAGCAGTCTAGTGTTGGACACTCAAATTGAAACAGGTATTCATATATTTTTTGCTATTTTGTATTTTAAAGTATCAACTAATTGAGAATAATCTTTAGCTCATCGTAAATCTATATAATCAGTAATATCAACAAAAAATTCATCTATACTAAATTGTTCAATTCTATCAAAATATTCTTTTAAAAAAGTATGCAAATTATCTGAAACCTTTCTGTAAAATATATGATCAGGACTCAAAACATTAAAATCATCTTTCAAAATCTTTTTGGCTTCCCATATAGGAGTTCAAGTTTTAATTCAAAATTTTTTTGCCTCATAAGATTTTGCAATTACAATATCTCAAGCCACACACAAAGCTTTATTATTATAAAAAGGGTATCTTAGCCTTTCACAAGATACAAAAAAACAATCACAATCAATCAAAGCCCATACTCTATCAGATTTTTTCATACAAACTTTTTTGGTATTAAATATATTTTCTAAAACTGCCAACTACTGTTCAAAATATTTGAAGTTCATCCTGAGGATAAATATTTGGGTAGTCATCATTTGCAGATTTTAAATAAAATTTATTTCTTGCATCTAATTCTAGATATTTAAGTGCATATTCTCAATCAACTAGTGCAACTACAATATTTCATTCTTTGATCTCTAAAGATTTATCTACAACCACATAATCTCAATCTTTTATTCACTCTTGAATCATACTATCTCAATTTACTTTTAAAAAAATAGTACTATGAGGTCTTTGTACCATAAAATTATCTAAATCAATATAAGTATGTTCTGAATTTGAATCATTACTTGGAAATCAAGCTTTTACAGATTCAAAAAGAGCTATTTTCATATACTAAATATAAATAAAATAAATTATAGATATTTTTAATCAATTAGAACAAAAAATCTAGACTAAATAGCCTAGATTTTAAGATTACTCTTTTACTCAGAATTTTTTAAGAATATTTTTCAAAGGGCAAAATCAAGTAAAACCAAATTGCAATAAATTTGCTCATACAAACATTGTAACAAATAGCCAGTATTCATGATGAAAATATCATGCTATTGAAGTAATTAATACTATTGTTCAAGCAACAATTCTAATATAATTTTCTATTTTCATTCTTAATAAGTTTAGTAAATAAAAGGTTTGAAGCTTGGAAAGTCTTTTATCTTTCAAGTTTTATCTTTTATCTTCAAGCTTACTTAGATTTTCATATAAAAAGACAGGTATAACAATCAAAGTAAGAACAGCAGACACTGATAATCAAAATATAATAGCTAAAGCTAAACCTGACCATACAGGATCTCAAAGTATAGTTGTTACTCAAAGTACAGTAGTTAAAGAAGTAATAATTATAGGTCTAAGCCTTACCAATCATGCTTTTAATATAGCAGATTTAATAGTAAGACCATTTTTCAGTAATACATTCATATATTCTATCAAAATAATAGCATTACCTACTACTATTCAAGCAAGTGCGATTACTCATATCATACTTGTAGCTGAGAAAAATTCTCAATTTAAAATATATAAAGTACTAAATCAAGGGAAAACACCAAAGAAACCTAGCAAAAATGTTATCATTATAATTCAAGCTATAGAGAAGGATTTGAACTGAGAAACCATAATAAAATATATACCAAGCAAAGCAATAATCATTGCTAATCACAAATCAGCAAAAGTATCCATAGTAACTTCCCGTTCACCTCCAAATTTTATATAATAAGTATCTCAAGTAGCTATCTCTTTAAGTTCAAATCAATAAGGATTCCATGATAAAACTTCAAACTTATCCTGCCAAAAATCTGAATCTAGGAATACATTAAATAATGCTACAGATGGGTAAACCACACTATCTTCAGCCATTTCTCAATATATATAAACACTAGGATACATATCATCATTTAGAATATTTTGAGACTTTTCTTGTGCTATTATATCTGCTACCTCAATCAAAGCTATTTTATTTCAATCTTTTCAAACAAAGTTAATCTGCTCAAATACATCCACATCATCAACAGTATTTGGTGATGCTTGCAAAATTATACTTCTTTGATATTTAGAATTTGGATCATGATATACTCAAAGGTCAAGTCATTCAAATATAGAATAAAGTCACATGGAAACTTGCTCTATATCAAGTCATACTTTATTTAATTTTTCATGATCAAGATCTATTTTATAAGTTGTTTTATAATCTTGATAAGTATTATAAATATCTACAACTTCATTGTTTTTCAAAGAAGGATTTATCTTATCTTGAATCCAATTAGCTAAATTTCAAATCTTTTCATAATCTTGCCCTGGATTTCATTGAACTTTAAGTTTGAATGTAGCTTGTACAGGAGGTCAAGGTGGTTCTTCAAGTACTCTAATTTCTAGTTCAGGATATTTAGAAAGTAAGTATTCCTTAAGTATAGGTCTAAATTTTATAACAAAGTCTTGTGATGAAATATCTCTATTTCATTTTCAAACAAAGTTTATCCTACTTGAAATTTGACTTTCTCACTGTCTCTCAAAAGAGCCACGGAAAACTGTTGCGAAATCAGGCATAGGCTCTATTCATACCCAATGTGCAGAATTATCAACAATTTTTAAATCGTTTGGTATAGAGTCCATTTCAGAGTCTGGAGAAAATCAATCAAGAAAAAAATTGAATTCTTCCATAACATCTTGAGTTTTTGATATGGACCAATCTCTTGGTGCATCTATCCAAACATAAATCTGATCTTGATTTGATTTTGGTAACATTTGAGCTTTGAATATTTGCAAAAATATTGGAACAATCATTATAGCAAATAAACTAAGCCAAAATATTCTTTTGAAATTTCTTCTTCTTTTAGGTTTATCTGGATCCAATAAATAAGTCATAATAGACTTATATTTCTTTTCTATCCAAGTTTGCTTTACTTCATGTGCTCAATCTTTTGCTATACTATCAAACTCAGAGATAGATTTCTTTTTATTATCATCAGCTGGTTTATCTTTTTCAAAAAAGTAAGCAAAAAAAGGATTTACTGACATTGCTATAAAAAAAGATGCCGTAAGAGCAATTATTGCATATTGTGGAATAGGTCACATATACTCACCCATCATATCTGTAACAAAGAACATAGCTACAAATGCTAAAATTCTTGTAATAGTAGCTAATATTACTCAAACTCATACTTCATTAACAGCATTTTTAATAGCATCAAGTTTATTTATTCATTTTTTATATCTTTCTGATAAATGTCTTGATATATTCTCCACTATAACTGTACTATTGTCAACCAACATTCAAAGTACTAAAATTATAGCAAAAAGAGTAATTCTATTTACATTATCTCATATCATCAATGCTATACCAAAAACTATAGCCAAAGCCAAAGGTATTGCTATACTATTATTTATAGCATCTCTAAAACCAAGATAAAATAAAAGTACTATAAAAACAATAAAAATAGCTTGGAACAAACTTGTCATAAGCATATTTGTAGCTTGCTGTGCTGTATATCATTCATCTTGAATTTCTTTTATTTTATATCAATCTGGCAATCTAGTTTCCAAAGATTCCAATTTTGATTTTATATCATCAACTACAAATATACTATTAGCTTGAGGAAGTTTACTAATTCAAATATATGCAGCATCTTTTAAATCTCAAGAACTTGATACTAAACTATGATAATCTTTTTTAGTTATTCAAAAATCTATATCTGCAATATCTCAAAGATAAATATTTTCTCAATTATATTCAGCAACTACAATATTCTTAATTTGACTTTTATCTTCTAATGATCATTTAATTTGTATATCTGATATTACATTATCATAAGAAAATTCTCAAGCATATGAGTTCTTATTATTATCTTTAATTGATTCTATAATTTGAGCTATATCCAAATTGTAAGCAGACAATCTATCAAGGTCAAAATTAATATTTAAGTTATTAGCATATCATCAAATATTATAAAATAATGTTGTATCATCAATAAGTTTCAACTCATCTATAATATCATAAGTAATTTCTTTGAGCCTCAAGAGATTATCAGAATCAGACAAATCTTTATCAGGATTATAAATAGCAAAAGAATATATTGGTATTTCATCAGGATCAATAGGCATTACATCTGGATCTTCAACTCAATAAGGTTTCAAGTCTAAACTAGAATATATTTTATTATAAAGCCTAGTGATAGCAGCTTCTTTATCTGTTCAAACTTCAAAAGTCACCATTGCTGATCAAAAATTATCCATCGATGTTCACCTAACATCATCTACTCACTCTATTTCATAAAATTTTTTCTCCATATGAGAAACTATCAAATTATTTACCTCTTCTGCTGAATATCAAGGTGCTTCAGTAGATATTACAAATGCTGGCATTTCAATATCTGGATTGTATTGTTTGGGTATTATATACCAAGACAAAAGTCACCAAAGAGAAATCACTATCATCAATATGATAGTTAGTTTGGGGTTTTTTATCCAAAACTCTGCATATTTTCAAAACATAAAAAAATGAAATTAAATATTAAAATTTTTATTTTATCTTATGATTTTGTCTCAAGGATTTATATCTCATTCAACAATACAATATCATCAATCACATCAAAGAAGGTCTACAAATACTCTTTGTGGATAATTATCTCAGTACAATTCAATATATGGACTTCAGTAATTATATTTTATGTATCTGTAAGGCAATTTAATTCATTTTATATTATTATAATCAAATTTTACAGTTCAATACATTCATAGCCTCAAATCTTCATAGTCCTGAGATAATTTTATATCTACAGCCACTCTTTTGGATGAATGATCAATATTGGGATAAATTTTATCAATATATCATGAATAAAGTGATTCTCTATTAGAAAAGTCAATATTAACATTATCTCATTGTGATATATTTTCTGATAAAGACTGAGGGATATTTACACTAATTTTTAGATCATTATTATCTGCCAAAACTATAGCTCAAGATTCAGGTCATACTAGCTGTCAAATTTCTAAATTCTTTTGTGTTATAATTCAATCAAATGGAGCTACAATATTAGTATCTTGAATTTCTTGAGCACTTGCTTGTCTTTCTCATTCTAATTCATTAATTTTTGAGTCAATATTAAGAATTTCTGACTCCATCTGACTTTCTAATGCTTGAACATTTTCTTTTGCTTCATTGTATTGTTCTTCATAAACTAATATTTGCTTTTCCAAAACTTCTTTTTTGGTAAGAACATCAGTTGATTCACTCTCTCAAATTGCATCATAGTTTTCATAAGCTGATTCAGCCTTAGCAATCTGATTTTCCGCTTCTTTCAAATTACTCTCTAGCCTATCTATGGTTGATTTTCTTTCTTCAAATAAATTATATATTGACTGCAAAGAACCTTTAACTCATACCATATAATTTCATTCCACTTTTATCAATGCCTCTTCTATGTTTTTTTGGAATTCATTAGTTTTTCATTTTAATTCATCAATTTTTTCTTGAGGAAATGTAATTGAGCTAACACTAGCATCAATCATATCATAAAAATCAGACATATAAGATCTCAGGTCAGATAAGTAATTTTCATATTCATTAAGTATATCTTGTATTTTTAGTTTTCAATCCCTATCTTTTGTTAGTTCTTCTAAGTCGTCATACATATCTTTTATATCTTGAAATTGACTATTCAAATCTGACCATTGATTTTCAGTTCTTGATTTCAATGAAGACTTTCTAGCTGATAAATAGGTTTCAAAAGCATTATTTTTATTTCTATTAGCTGGAGTAATTCAAAGTATCTCATCAGCAAAATTAAGAATATTTTTAGAAAGTATTTCAGTATTTGAAATAGATGATGTCGCATTTGAATAAATATTCTCTTCTTCTTGGTCAAATTTATCTTTAGCATTTTCTAATTCTTTTTTTATAGTATCTCTTGAACTTTCAGCTATATTTATTTGTTGTTTTGCAACATCAAGATTTGTCTTATTTATATTATCAATATTCACTACCTGAGAACTAGCTCAATCCAACTCAGAATACAACATATCAATAGATCTTTGAGCTTGCTCTGCTCAAGCTCTTGCTGCTTGAATTTGACTCTCAAACATTGACCTAGTAGAAGCTTTTGCTCATTCCATAGATGAAATAACATTGTCAATTGAATTATAAGAAATAGAAGCATATGTTGAATCAACTCTTGCTATCACTTCTCATTGACTCACAGAATCTCATTCATCATAATTAATATCTACAACTCTACCAAAAGTTTTTGGTGACAATACTGTCTCATTTTCAGAAAATAAATTTCAAGCAAAGCTTCAATGAGGACTAATTGAACCAGTTTTTAATTCAAATTTTTCGCTATTACTTGAATAAGAAATATTTTCATATTCAGTACTACAAGCTTGCAAAAAAAGCATAAAAAATGCTAAAGAAATTAAGTAAAATTTTTTCATCTTTGTATTTATGATAATTAAAATATTATAAAATAATTAGCAATAATTATATAAGATTACTAATAATGTTTTTTATCTAATGGTCAATAGAATTGATTAGAGTTTAGTTTTCCTTAGTTTTAAGCCAATGGTTTGATTGTCTTGGCAGTTTAGAAAAATCAGATTTATCTTTTAGGACATATTTAACAGACTCTTCCAAAAAAATAGTATTTTGACTTCATTTAAAAAGTATTATATGTTTATCATCTGAATCTTCTAAATATTTTTTTAAAGAGCTTCATAATTTTTTATTATCCAAAAAATGATAGACTTTATCTTTTGGATATCATATTTTCAAAAGTTCATCATAAGCATAAGATCACATACTATCTCATAATAAATATATTATATCTGCACAAGATGAGATAAATCAAGCTATTTTTCTATGCTCAGTTTCAGAAAATTCTCACAATTCTCTCATATCTCATAAGACAAAGACAAGCTTGTATTTAGGATACAAAGATTCTTTTATATTGATAACATTTTCAATAACTTTCTTAGTGCTTTCTGGTGCAGAATTATAGCTGCTATCAATAATTATATTATCTTTTATTCAATCAAAGAAAGAAAACCTTCATTCTTGCAGATCAAAATTTAATTCCATATTATCTGAGAATGTTTTTGATTGAGATATAATATCTCAAATAGCCAATCATATTCAGATATACCCAGCATTTTCCTTTCAAATCAAATTAGTCTTAAGGTTTAAATTTGAATGCTTAATTTTAAGATTGAAATTAGCAAATATTCAATCATCACTAATTATTTTATAGTATGAAAAATCAATATCACTTGATTTATTTCAAGTAGTATTATAATAAAACTTATCCACAAGTAATTCATCATCTAAACTAAGCTGAAAGCCTGAAGAATAAGAATCATCTTTATTTAAAAATACAGCTTTTTTGGCAGCATAAGCCAACTTATATTTTTCTTCAGCTGTAATATCTGGGGATCATAAATTTAAACAATGAACCTTATCAATTTTTGTTACAATTGAAAAATCTGGTTTTACTATATTTAACATAAAATCCATCTCTCAAATATGATCAATTCAATATTCTAATAATACTATATCATAATCTGGTTTTGAAAATAAAGTTTTTAGAAATACACTAAAAAAACTAGTTACTAATCACCAAATTCAAGGATTGTAAGAATCTATTTTAAATATAGAAAAAGGTAAACCTAGTTCTCAATTAAAGTTTTTACTAGATGTATAAATACTTTTATTTGATAACTGCTTTTTTAACACTTGATAAATAATCATTCTAGCAGATGTCTTACCTACACTTCAGGTAATTCAAACAACTAATGGATTAGTTTTGGATATATATTTTTTAGCACATCTTCAAATTAGATTAAAATAAATTTTCAACAATTTTTGTTTCATATAAACAAGATTAATATTAAATCTATACTATGCAAGTTCTCAAATTACCTGATAAACAATTAATAAGAATAACATAATTATCAATCATATAATAAATACAGTTTTAATAATATTTTTTCACTTATTAAATGCTTCTTCATCTCATCTGGATGTAATCATCAAAAATCAAGAGTAAAATATTGCAATAACAAATGCAGCACCTATCAAGTATCATAGTATTTGAGCTATTCAAACAAGAAGTTCTCAAGCTTGAGTTGAGAAATCATCAGCTTGAGCAATATAAAAAACAAAATCAATTATCTTTATAAGAACAAGTGCAAGCAAAACATTAATAACTCATTTTCTAGCTTCTGATATCTTATCATCTTTATCAAATGCTTGTATCATTCTATATCAATAATAGAAAATCATAATTACTGCAACAAAAAATGCTGCCGCTTTAAGAAAAGATAAAACTTGAAAAACTATACCTTCTTGAACATTATCAACCACTTCTCAGGATCATTCAATATTTCATAAGTTAAGAGCAGATCATAATATCCACACAACTCAAAAAAACAAAACTCATCAATAACCTATATATAACAGATTCATCTTAGCTTGTTTTAATTTTGACTCATCATTTTGTGACAATAAAAACATAGCTCATCACCAAACCAAAAATAAGAAAAAAATTCATACTCAAACCGTTCTTACTACATCCCATATCTCTCATCAACTTGTTGGATAAAATATATTAATAAAGTTCTGACTTAAAGTAGAACTTTGATCAACATCTATATCATAAGTACTATCCTCAACTCAGTCTCAAAAATCACTAAAACTTGGCTGAGAATATATAAATCCAAAAGATACAAACATAAGTATAGATAATAGAAGAAATTTTTTCATTTTTTAAATTATATTTTATAAATATTTTAAGTAATATTTCAAATAATTGAAACAACAATAGCTATTACAAAATAGAATCATGTAATCAGAACTATTCAAATAACAAGATATGTAATCCTTGTTTTAACTTTTCAAATAACTGAATCATTCATAGAAGTAGTCATCAAAAGTATTCAATTATATATAAGCAATATAACAGCTATACTTAATCATATAAAAACTGCCCAATTTATATAAGGTCATATACTTTCTCACACTGACTCTAATGTTCAAGAAACTCAGTCTCAACCGGAAGAAACATCATCTAATTGAGTATCTTGCACTGATCTAGAACCTCATCTAACTTGATCTATTATTTCTTTCGGGTTCTTATCTTCCCAAGACTGAGGTACTACTTCTTCTTCCTCTTCTTCTCAATTTTCATCTCATTCTGGAGCATCAGCATATATATTTCCTAATGGCAAAAATAGTAACAAGAACAATACTAATAGTTTTAATAATTGCATTTTTTTATTTTTAAATATTTAATTAGGCTTATTGTATAAAAAAATTATAAAAAATCAATAAAAAAAGCTTAGCTAATAATTAGCTAAGCTTTTTTATAAGTAAATCTTTATTTTTTAGAATTATCATCGGAATTCTTGTCATCATCCTGAATAACTTCTGCTTCAGTAGTTTGAGCAGAATCAGGTCACTGTGAAGATTCTTCAGTATCTTGAGCCTGATTAGCAGCAGCTGTCTTCTGCATAAGTTGCTGGATTTCATTTTGTAATGTTTGTATTTTTTCTTTTATCTGATCTACAGTTACATTAGGGTCCTCCTTAGTTTGTTTTGCATCAGATATAAGTTCAGATATTTTATCTTTATCAGCTTGCTCCAACTTATCTTCATTATCCTTTTGGAAGTTTTCTAGTTGATAAGTCATAGCATCTAATTGATTTTTCTGTTCTACTAATTCTTTTCTTTTCTTGTCTTCTTCTGCAAATTTTTCTGCATCAGCTTGCATCTTACTAACTTCTTCTTCTGATATATTAGTAGCTCATTGTATTGTAACTTTTTGTTCTTTACCTGTAGTTTTTTCCTTAGCAGATACATTTAAAATACCATTTGCATCTATATCAAAAGTTACTTCAATCTGTGCTTCTCACCTCCTCATAGCAGGAATTCATTCAAGATTAAACATTCATAGATGTTTATTATCTTGAGCCATTGATCTTTCTCATTGAAATACATTAATTGTTACAGCTGGTTGATTATCTTGAGCAGTTGTATATGTTTTTGACTTACTTGCTGGAATAGTTGTATTCCTTGGAATTACAGTATCTAAAAGTCAACCTTCAACTTCTACTCAAAGACTCAATGGAGTAACATCCAACAAAAGTATATCTTTACTATCTCATTGTAAAATACCTCACTGAACAGCAGCACCTGCAGCTACAGCTTCATCAGGATTTACTGTCATCTTAGGCTCTTTACCAAACAAGTCTTTTACTGTTTCTCTAATCAATGGTACTCTAGTACTTCATCAAACCAATATCACCTCATTTATATCACTAGCTTGCAGTCCTGCATCAGACAGAGCATCTTGTACTGGTTGTCTAGTTCTATCTGCTAAATCTTTTATCATATTCTCAAATTCAGCCTTTGATATAGTAGTTTGTAAATGCTTTGGTTGTCAGTCGCTACCAGTAGTTATATAAGGGATATTTATATCTACACTATCTCAATGAGATAATTGGATCTTTGTATTTTCAGCTTCGTCTTTCAATCTTTGCAAAGCCATAGGATCTTTGGATAAGTCCATTCATTCAGCATCATTAAATACTTTTACCAAATGATCAATAATTCTACTATCAAAATCAGCTCAACCCAAATGAGTATCACCACTAGTAGACAAGACTTGGAAAGTTCATTCTGAACCTATATCCAATATTGTAACATCAAATGTACCTCAACCTAAGTCGTATACAGCAATTTTTTCATCTTTATTTTTACCTACTCAATATGCTAATGCAGCTGCTGTAGGCTCATTAATAATTCTTTTAACTTCCAAACCTGCTATTTCTCAAGCTGCTTTGGTTGCATTTCTTTGAGAATCATTAAAGTGGGCTGGAACTGTAATTACAGCACTGTCTACAGTTTCTCATAGAAACTTTTCTGCATCAGTTTTAATTTTTTGCAACACAAAAGCAGATATTTGTTCAGGTTTGTAGTCTTTTCAGTCTACTTCAAAAAGTACTCAACCGTCACTACCTTCTTTTGCTTTATAAGAAATATTTTTAAGTTCATCTTTTACTTCTGAATATTTTCTTCATATAAACCTTTTTGCTTCATAAACAACATTAGATGGCTCCAAAACAGCTTTTCTTTTAGCTAATTTTCAAACCAAAAGTTGATCTCATTTTATATAAACAACAGAAGGAGTTGTTCTATCTCATTCAGCATTTGCTATTATTTCTGGATTTTCACCTAATGTATAAGCAAAAGCAGAGTTTGTTGTTCATAAATCTATTCATATTATCTTTCACATATTTTTATATTATTTATAAATGTAAATTGTTAACTATATTTAATTTTTAATTTCATTTTTGATAGCACCTACAGTATATATATGCTATAAAAAATTTCAATAGAAAATTTTAATT
>CAZACQ010000020.1:0-17724 GCA_964483725.1 uncultured Candidatus Peribacteria bacterium
GCGCCCGGGCGCAGATTTATATCCAAAATATTAAAGATGCCTATAAGATATACTAAATTATATCCTTATACTTATTATCACATATTTAACCGCGGTTTTGAGAAACAAACTATTTTTTATGATTATCAAGACTACGATAGATTTTATAAAACTATGCTTAGGTACAACAAAGATGATTTCCCCAAAATAGATATAGCCTCTTACTGCTTTTTACCCAACCATTTTCATTTCATACTAATTTCTAAATCAGATGATGAGTATTATATATCCAATTTTATGAGAAAACTACAACAGTCCTATTCCCAATTTTTCAAAATCAAGCACTCTCTTTGAAAATGACAATTTTTTGAATGAAGATTTAAAGCAAAACCAATTCAAGATGAAGCTTATCTACAGCAATGCTTTGTATATGTGAATTTCAATCCTGTGAAACATTGACTAGTAGAAGATATTAATCATTGGGATTATACTAGCTATCATATGCTAGATGATGAAGATAAAAAACAGTATTTAAGTGTAAGTAAGCAAATTTGAATATTAGACGATCTAGAATTTTAACCCCGGATCAATTTCTAGTCACATATAAGACAAAAAATTCGTATACTTATATGAAGTTTTATAATTAACAAATATAATATGAAAAAATTATTATTTAGCATCTTGTTTGTATTTTTTTTCTCAAGTGCTAGTGCATATGATCTATCTATAGATGATCAAGAACTAGTATCCAACTTTTTGGATAGACTGGAGTCAGAATATGAAGCCAATCCTAGCAAAATAGATACTGTAAACAATAATTTATCTAGAATTATGCCTCAGTTTGAATCCAATCCTAGAATATATGCTGTATTGTCATTGATACTTGAATTTAATCAAAACTACACAGAAAGAACTGATATTCAAGACGAAGAAGAGGATGAAATAATTGAAGATGACACAAAAGATGAGAATGATGAAGATATTGCAGATGATGAAAATGATGAGATAAATGATTTTGATGAAATTGACTATTCCAAGTATGATTACAAAATCTTATCTTTTGACCTAGAGCCAAGATTTGATGATTGATTGCTTACTGATGTTTATACATTCAATGTATGAGATGATTTGGACCTTAATCATCTTGTAGATGAAGCTGTATTGCTGCATGATGATAAAAAGCTTTCTTATGCTTATGTAGAAGAAGAGGATTGAGAATATTATTTGCATTTTGACCTGTGATCTGAGCATTTTTTTATGACCAGGAACAATTATTATACTTTTGATCTATACTTGAAAATCAATAAGCCTAGATCTGCTGATCATATTGGTAAATTAGAATTTTCATTATGAACTACTCCATTGGATGCTAGAGATTGAACATCTGATGGTATTAGGGTGTTGTCTAGTGGTAGTGGTATGCCTATGAATACAAATCTTGATTTTAGGACAAATACACAACATTTGGTATTGAAGTCTTGAGTATTGATTGATAATATAGATGATTTATCATATACAAATGCATACAAATTTGATTTGCATGTATGAGATGAGAGACTTCAGCTTTATGAGTTCAAATTTGATATAACAGGTTGATTTGTAAACAATTTGCCTGATAGTGCAGAATTTGTACTTTATTACAACAACAATATATTTGATAGAATATCAGCTTCTGAATTGTCAGATGGATATCTTGTATTTGAACATACTTGAGATGCTGATGATTTTATTAGTGCTAGATCTAGCTGAAATTTTAGATTAGAAATACAATGACAGTCTGGAGTATCTTGATCTAGAGATATTAGACTTCAAAACATAGTTATATGAGATGGATTTTGATGAAAAATAGAAAATCTGAATGATTATTCAAATACTTGATTGCCAGCTGATTGGCAAACACATAGATACTAATCAACATCAACTTGACATTTGTACTTAGATACTTATATATGATATTATTTATTTGGATAATGAAGTTTTATGGAAGAAAAGAATTTGTGAAAGATTGCTGATGTTTTTAAATACCTTTCTTATGTTTTGGCTGCAGCATTTGTTTTGTTGGTGATTTATATATTATTTAATAGCTATCAAGAAGGTTTTGATAGGTATTATCTAGATACTGATGATCAACTTGCTTCTGTTCAGTGAGAAATGACAGTTTGAACTTGAGATGAACAAGCTCATATAGAAGATTTGGAAGCTTTGTCTGAGCAAAATAGACATTCTCCTGATGAAGTATACGAAATTGCTTCTTTGCATGCAGATTTGTGACAAGTGGGTAAATCAATATTGGTTATAGAAAATTATCTAGAATTATGAGAATGAGATGTATATTCAAATGCTCACTTTCATGAATTAGCTGCTTTGCTTTATGAAGAGATATGTGACAAAGATGAAATTGCTTATTGTAGAGAAGGACTTAGACATTTTGTGAAATTGTATGAAGCTTGAGTTTCTGAATTATATTTACAAAATATAGCAAATATACTTTGGAGAATGTGAGACGAGAGAGCAGAGGATGTATTGGAAATGTATGAGTCTTATGAATGAGCTCAGCAATGAGTCCCAGATCAAGATGGAGAAATGGAGCTTGATGCTTCTGATCTTGATATAGAGGGTGATGCTATAGAATTTGAATATGAAGAATAAAAAAACAAGCCATATGGCTTGTTTTTTTATTTCTTATAAATCCAGTTTATACTTCATCATGATTCAAAATTATCCAAATCTTCTACTTGAAGGTCGACTGTGTCTTTTTCTTCGTCCATTTGTATTGCTTTTGGAGATTTCATTACCATAGGTTTGCTTAACAATATTGATTGTGTTATCATATCTTCTACATCTATTGTTAGATCTTTGCTATCTATTTCACCCAAATCATCGTCAAAATCTTCTAATTTTTCTTCATGTTTCAAAAGAACAAATTTCATATCATAATAATCAATTTCTGTTTCTCGTACAAATTCTTCTCATGTGATATCACATTCTTCATTAAGTTTAGCTTTCAGATTTTTTATCATTACCAATACAGTTTTTTCATCTAATCATTCAAGTACTATTTTTCAGCTAATTCATTCTTCATTTAGATTTGCTATTTTTTTAGTATGTTTGTTTTCAAAATCAATTTCATCTAAACTTCAAACATTCAAAAGCAGGTCTGATACTTTTATTTTGAATCCAAAATCTTTCATTTATTTACTCTTTAATTGATTTAAAATTTAACTTATTTATAATCTATTTTAGCCATTTTTCAAGCCTTGTATAATAAATTTATTGATAAATATTGTATTTTTTATATAATGCTATAAATTTGATTTAGTTTAATTAAATAATATTTATGGATTTTTTTATTTACAATACTTTGACAAGAAAAAAAGAAAAATTTGAGCCATATTATATTGATGGTAAAAAAGATTTTGTTTGAATTTATACTTGTGGGCCTACTGTATACTCTGATCCACATTTGGGTAATCTAAGAGCTTTTGTTTTTGCTGGACTTTTGTGAGATACGATTAGAAATATTTTGTATTTGCCTACAAAACATGTTTTGAATATTACTGATGTGGGACATCTTAGTGATGATTGAGATGATGGTGAAGACAAATTAGAAAAATGAGCAAGTAGAGAATGAACTACAGCTTGGGATATAGCAAGCAAATATGAAAAAAATTTTATGAAGTATATGTCAGATTTATCTTTAAATTTTGATTTTTTTCCTAGAGCTACTGATAATATAAGTGAGCAAATAGAAATTATCAAAGACTTGGAATCTAAGTGATTTACTTATATTATTAAAAATGATTGAGTATATATGGATACTTCCAAGATAAGTGATTATTGAAAACTTATTTGAGACAATTATCAAAAACATATTGAGTGACTTCAGCAATGAGCTAGAGTATCAAATGATAACAAAAGAAATATTACTGATTTTGCATTATGGAAATTTTCTCCAAGTTCAGAAAAAAGGCATATGGAGTGGGATTCTCCATGGTGAGTTTGATTTCCAGGTTGGCATTTAGAATGTTCTGCTATGTCTAGGAAATATTTATGAGATTTTTTTGATATACATACTTGAGGAGTAGATCATATCACTACACACCATACAAATGAAATTGCACAAAGTGAATGTTCTTTTGCATGAGACAATTGATCTTGGGTGAAATATTGGATGCATTCACAGTTTTTAAACATTGATTGATCAAAGATTTCCAAATCTGCTTGACATACACTTTCTATTCCTGATCTTATAGAAAAATGATATAGTTCATATGATCTTAGATATTTTTATCTTACAGCACATTATAGAAGCTTTTTAGATTTTACTTGGGAAGCATTAGATAGAGCTCACAAGACTAGGAATAATATAGTGAAAAAGCTTGTTTCCAACAAACATATCAACTCTTTGAATGCATATTGAATGACTTTTTCTGATATTCAAAATTTAGTTAAGAATGAAGACTCTCTTCAATTACTTAAAGAATTAACAGATGCTTTATTGGATGATCTGAATACTCCAAAATTTTTGTCTATTTTGAATAAAAATATAAATAAACTAAATTATGAATCTATGGAGATTGTTGCTTGGTTTGATTATTATATAGTTAAATTATGACTTATAGAAGATGCAAAGAATCTTATTTATGCTTCTAATAAGATAAAAATACCTTACTATATCCAGCAACTTGCTCAAGAAAGACGAAAAGCGAAAGTAGAGAAAAATTTTAAAAAAGCAGATGAGATAAGAGATAAATTGTACTATCAATGATTTGTTGTAAAAGACTTTAAAGATACTTATATTATAAAGCATAAGTTAGATGAGCAATAAATAATCTTGAATTAACTTAAAAATACTTTATTATATTCCTATATATTTTTATTAAAAAAACTAAAATGAAAAAACTAATCCTTTATCTTATCTTAGTAATTGTGACTTTTTGATTTGCTTCTGCAAATAATTGGACTTTTGATACTGATACAAATGTATTAACTGATGAACAGGGTCAAGTTATATGAGATTCTGTATGAGATGATGCAGTAAGATGATGAGCTTGAATGCAGTGAGCTTGAGAAATTGAATGAGTTGCTCAACAACAAGAAGAACATCAATGATGATTGTTGAATTTTATTTCTGATGTTGTAAATTATCTATTAGCATTAGCTGCACTTGTTGCATTAATATATCTTCTTTATCATTGATTTATTATGGTGACTGCATCTGGTAATGAAGATAGGTTCAAAAAATGAGCTGCTTGACTGAAATATTGAACTATTGCATTGCTTTGAATTTGAGTTAGTTGGTTTATGATTAGTTTAGTATTTTATGTTGTTGAAATATCTACTTAAATTTGATTTTATATTTAAATAGCAATAATGATTAAAAGAGTATTGTTTTTAGTTCTAATTTGATTTTTTTGATCTTATTCAGTTTTATGAAACTTTGATTCTAGTCATCCATATGCAGATTGACAGGCAACTACTGACACGAGTGAGGTTGCTTCTGATAATATATGAGACTCAGATCTGATTGATTGAATGATGTCTGCTGTATGAGTAGATTCTTATGCAAATGAAGATGGTTCTGCTTTGGCTTATATTCAGACTGTAATAAATTACTTTTTAGTAATTGTTTGATTTGTTGCTTTGATAGTAGTAATATATTGATTTTATTGAATGCTTTTTTCTGGAGAACATGAAGAATGATTTAATAAGGCAAAAAAATATGTATTGAATTGATGAATTGCTATATTAGTAATGTGAATTTCTTGGTTTATAGTTTCATTTATTTTCTATATAATTCAACTTGCTATATAGTATATATTATGACATTTAAAATTAAAATTTTTTACTGTAAATGAGAAAAAATAAGTTCTTGTATGATTTGACTATTGAAAAAATTTGATATGGTGGTATTTGAATTGCTACTCATGAAGACTGAAGAAAAATCATAATAAAATGAGGCCTTTTCCCTTGATTTGTAGTTGATTGTAAAATTATCAAAAAAAAGAAAGATTATATTCAAGCAAAATTGTTAGAAATAAAATCATATGGTGATAATTCTTTGATTGATACTTGTAAACATTACAAGGAATGATGTGGTGGATGCAAGTGGAGTATATTAGATTATGATACTCAGTTATCATATAAAAAAGATCTTATTTTGGATTCTTTTCGTTTTTTTAGTAAATTTATTGATAAGTTTTCAGATTTTGAAATGATTCCTGCACCCAGTCAGTGGTATTATAGAAATAAAATTGAATTTAGTTTTGGTAAGATTTTTCCTGAAGAAAATTGGAATTTGGGTTTTCATAAGCAGTGATTTTTTTCCAAAGTCGTAGATGTTCAAAGATGTTATTTGATATCAGAAAAGATGCATACTGTTTTTGATTATTTAAAAAATTTTTTGATAAATTCTTGATTACCAGTTTATGATCAAAAAATTCATAAATGATTTTTTCGTCATTTAGTAATTAGACAATGAGAAAATGATTCTATTTTGGTAAATTTATCAATATCTGATAAATATTTTGAGCAAGTACCAAATGATAAACATTTGTGGGATAATTTAATAGAGGACATAAAAAATGATAGTTTTCTGTCAGAAAATGTAAATTCATTTTATTTAACTTACAATAATGAACTATCAGATGCTATAAAATCTGATAAAAATCATTTAGTTCATTTGTATTGAGACTTGGACATTGTACAGACTCTTGATTTTGGCAAATCCAAAGCAAGTTTCAAGATATCTCCATTTTCTTTTTTTCAAACAAATACTGAATGTGCAGTAAGTTTATTCAAAACAGCTTTTGATATGGTTTGACCTGTCAATTGAGATATCTTGGACTTATATTGTGGTGCATGAGCTGTATGAATAAGTTATATGAAATATTTCTCTCTTGATTCCAAGCTTTATTGAATTGAGATTGTTCTAGATGCTATTGAAAATGCTAAAGATAATGCAAAGCTGAATTGAATGATTTCAAATACTTATTTTGTATCTGGACAGTGTCACAAAGTTTATAATGATGATAATATAAAATCTTGAATAAATAATTTATGATTGATAATATTGGATCCTCCAAGGTCATGACTGGAGAAAGATATTATTAATTTTCTATGAGAGCTAAAAAAATCCAATCCACAACTGAAAATTTTATATATCTCATGCAACCCTGTAACAATGTCAAGAGACTTACAGCTATTAGATGACTTATGATATGATTTGCTAGACTTTAAATCTGTTGATATGTTCCCAAATACTCACCATATTGAATCAATTTGACTTTTATCAGCTAAATCTTAAAAAAAACTTAAATTTCTCTTGAAATATGCTTTTTATATTTTATAATATATGCACTATCAAATTCATAATAAATTATGATAGTAATTTAAATAAGTAAATAAAGAAAAATGATAGGAAAAAAGAAAGCTTTTACATTGGTAGAAATGTTGATCGTAGTAGTAATTATTGGTATTTTGGCTGCTGCATTGGTTCCTAGACTTACATGAGCTCAAGCTGCTGCAAGAGACTCTGCTAGAAAATCAGACTTGAACCAAATATCTACAGCTTTGATAATGTATTCAGACCAAAGAGGTGAATTCCCATTTAGTTGAAATGATGCAAATTGTGCTGTAGACATCTGACCAAACCTTCAAGCAAATTTACCAGAAGTACCAGTAGATCCACAAGCACAATCTGTAGCTTATTGAACACAATCAGGTTGATGTGCAGGTTGAAGTTATGCATATGCTCCAATATTAAATAGAGGTTCAGAACAATCAGCATTTGTTTTGATTTCAAATCAAGAAACATTCTATAATAATATGAACTATGTGTTAACATGAGAAGTTGCTTCTGATGATGACTTTGCTCTTTGGGAAGATGACTGGAATGGTGAAAACCCAACTGAGACACCTGAAGCATTAACTTCACATGTAGACTATGTTGATTTTGTTAATACTTTATGTAGAAATGGTGTTTGAGATGAAGAGGTTGAACCTGGTGACTCAGAATATTGAACTAGATGTCAAGCTAGAGAAAGAGATAGATGAGTTTGGGTAGTTACAAACGGTTAATATTATATTACTTTTTCAAAAAATAAAAAACTCCACTTATGTGGAGTTTTTTTTGTAAGTCAATAAATGATGCTTCTTATTTTATTTAAATCAAAACAAAATACTTTAGTATATTTGACTTTTGCACTACAAAAAATTATAATAAATATAATTTAGTTTTAAAAAAATAAATACAAAAATAATGAATAAACAAGAAAAAGCTTTGGCATCTTTGGAGAACTTGCTTACAAATATAGAGTCAGAAGTAAAAAGAGCTAGATTGATGATAAAAAATATAAATTCTTGAGATTTGGATGAAGCAAATAATCAATGAGAAAATATCCAAGATATTGCTAGTAAACTTATGAATTATGAAGAACAAGATAATATAAAAGTTATTGAATGAGTTTATGATGGTTATTTTATGATTGGTTCAGATGATAAGAAGTATCCAGTACCTATGAATTATAGTAGTAAAACAAAATTAGTTCCAGGTGATGTTATGAAACTTAGAGTATTGGAAGATGGTAAATTGATGTATAAGCTTATTGGTCCAGCTCCTAGAAATTATATCAAAGCAACTTTAAGTAAATCAGAAGATGATAAGTATATTGCTATTACTGATGAATGACATATATATGAACTTAATCAGGCGGCAGTTACATTTTTTAAATGAAAAGCTTGAGACGAGCTTAGTATTATAGTGAATCCAGAAAGTACTATAAGTATAGCTGCAATTGAGGCAGTAATTTCAAATTAGATATGTATTTATTCTTGAAAAAAAATAAAATATTTGTATACAATTATAAGTATCTTTTTAAAAAGAATAATTAAATTATGATTGTATTTTACTTAGTTTTATCTTTTGCTGTTTGACTTTCTATATGATATTGATATTTTTATATTCAATTTTGACAAAAAGATATAATAAATGAACTTAGGTCAGAAAATAGATCTCTTAATTCAAAATTAGAGTCTTTAGAGCAAGAAACAAAAGAATTACAAGCACAAAATGAAGTTTTAAAAACTTCAATTAAAGATTATAAAGATAAAAATTATGATTTGAAAAATATTGTTGGTGAACTTTCTAGGTATCAGCATGCTGTAAAACAATGATGAGAAATAGCATTGAAACTCCAACAGACACTTTCTATATATGATCCAAATATTAAAAATATGATAGATGATGTTGTTGATGATTTTGAATCAGACGATGAAGATTCAGATTGAGACTGAAATGATATAAGTTCAGATAATAAAAAATTTTTTTAGTTGTAATTTTAATTTTATTTTTTCGTATAATATTTTTTAAATTCTATATTAATAGATGTTTGATTTTTCTAAAGAATTTATATTAAGTCTGCAAAAATGAGATAAATATTTTTTTAACAAGTTTTATTTACAAACTGTTGATGTGTTTTATCGTTATTTAAAATCCAATTATTTTTTACAAGATTCAGAAATTTATGATATAATTTCAGATTTTTATTTGAAAGTGTGGAAATGAATTTGAAAATATAATTTTGATTATTCTTTTAATTGATGGCTTTGGACAGTATTCAAAAATACAGCAAAAGATTATTTTAAATCAAATTCAAAACAAATTGTTTCTACAGTATATCAAAATGATGAATCTGTAAACTTTGATGATTTTGTAATTGAAGATTCTGGTATGTTAGAAAATATTGAATTAGAATATGAATATGAAAAAATTGATGAGGCAATAAAGTTGTTAGATGAGTCGTCTAAAGAAATTTTGCATTTAAAATATATAGAAAACTTATCTAATTCTGAAATTTCTAAACTCACTTGACTCAAGCTTGATAATGTTAGGCAAAAATTATCAAGAGCTATTAAGAAGCTAAAAAATAAGCTTAATAATAGTTAATTATTCAAACATATAAAAATAAATAAGTCAAGTACTAAATTAATTTATTTTTTGTTTTTCTTTCTGAATTGGCTTGTGAACTATATTCTGATGTTTTATGATATTTGTATCTTTAAATTCTTTTTTTAAAAAGGATTGAAAAACATTGTATATACTGTAATATGAAGATGTATTTATATTCTAAATAAATTATTACAATGACAAAGACAGAATTGATTGCTACATTAGCTGACAAATTATGAGTATCAAAAAGACAAGCTTCAGATATGGTTAACTCATTTGTTGAAACAGTAGTTGATGGTGTTAAATCTGAAGGTGAAGTTAGAATTCAAGGTTTCGGAACTTTCAAAGTTTCTAAAAGAAATGCTAGGGAAGGTAGAAACCCAAGAACTGGTGAAAAAATTAAAATTGATGCTATGAATCTACCTGCTTTCAAAGCTGGTGCTGAATTCAAAAAAGCAGTTAGATAGTATATATTATCTAATAAAAAACTCTATGCTATATAAGTATAGAGTTTTTTTATTGAAAAAAAAATAAATAAGATTATAACTTATTATATAAAATTTATTATTAACTTGCTTTGATGAAATCATTTCTTAGAAAAACTATTTTTTATAGGCTGTATAAAAAATCTCTTGCAAATTTAGCTTTGTTAATTAATTGAAATCCTTGAAAGGATATGTTTTTGGTTTGAATTACTTGAACTGATTGAAAAAGTACTACTAGTAATCTTGTACATAAGATTTTTAATGATAATTTATGAAAGACTGCACTTGTAACAACTATTTCTATTAAAATATGAGACTCTGAACTGGAAAATAATTCAAAAATGACTTCTCTTAGTCCTTTTCAATTGCAAAAAATACTTTCAGAAGCAAAATCAGCTTGATGTAAATATGTTGTTTTGGAAGTTAGCTCTCATTGAATTGACCAATTTAGATTTCATTGATTAGAATTTGATCTATGAGTTTTGACAAATATTACTCCTGAACATCTTGATTATCATTGAACTTTTGAAAATTATGCAGAAACTAAGAAAAAATTATTTAAATGAATTTTGCTGAGCTCAAAAGAAAATAAGTATGCAGTATTTCCAAAAGATGATAAGGTTTGAAGACAATGGTATGATGAAATTTGATTTGATTATTCTATAGATTTTTGAATTCTTACAAATGCTAGTTTAAAAACTGAAAATATTGAACAAAAACCAGATGGTTTAGATTTCTCAATTAAGTACTTATGACAAACATATACATGAAGCTCTAATTTAATATGAAAGTTCAATTTATATAATATACTTGCTGCAACAAGTGTTTGAATACTTTTATGAATAAAAATAGATGATGTGCTTGATTCAATATGAAGATTTCCAGCTCTTCCATGAAGAATGGAATATATAAATTTAGATAACAAAAACTTTTATATAGATTTTGCTCATACACCAAATTCTTTAAAAAGTGTATTGTCTTTCATAAATGAAATTAAATGAGATAATAAAATTATTACAGTTTTTTGAGCTCCTTGAAATAGGGATAAATTTAAAAGGCCTAAAATGTGAGAAGTTGTCTCTATGAATTCAGACTTTGTTATACTAACTGATGATGACCCAGATTCTGAAAATAGGTTTTCTATATTAAATGATGTAAATTCTTGAGTTAAAAGAAAGTTATGAGATAATTATTATGTAATCCCAAGTAGGGCAAATGCAATTAAGCTTGCTACAGAATTAGCTAAAGATGGAGATTTTGTTCTACTTGCTGGTAAGTGACACGAAAATGTTCAAGTTACAAATTTTGGTAAGAAAAAGTGGAATGATAAGAAGTTTTTAAAATCCCTTTATAATTAAATTTTAATTTATGAGAAAGTTTGAATTTAAATTTAGAAAAATTTTATCTTGAAAGGTTTTTTGAGACTTTTTATCATATTTTAAATGAGATTGAATTGAGTTTGATGATTTTAGACCCTATATTGCAGGTGATGATGTTAGGTCTATAAATTGGAAACTTACAGCAAAATATGATTCATTATTTATTAACTTATTCAAACAACAAAAAGATTCTGAAATTCATATACTTTTTGATATAAATAGAAATTGGAACTGATATGATTGAAATAAATATACCAAAGAAAAAATATATGAGCTTTTCTCTGATTTATTAATTTTCTCTAATAAGTTTAAAGCTAATATAATATGATATTATCCATATAAAAATGATTTAAAATTGAATAAAATATCTAATAATTTTGCTGCTTGATATTGATTCATAAAAAGAATTGATTGATTGTTGGAAAAGCAATCTTATTTTTATTCTTCTTCAATATCAGAATTTTTGAAAATTCAGAAAAAACTTAGGAAGAAAAGGATAATTATTATTGTTTCAGATTTTTTATCTCTATCATGAAATGATGTAAAGATTTTGAATATTCTTAAAAAATATAATGAGGTATTGTTGTTTAGATTTAGTATAGCAAAGATTGAAGGTTTGAATTACAATAGCTTTAATTATAACTATGATTTGATAAAAAATTTAAATACTTATATAAGTATTGATTAATTTATTATGCTGAACCAACTAAAATGCAATCTAATCTTAGTATCAAGGCTAAAAATTATGCAAAGAAGCTTATGATAGATAATAATATAAATTGATATATTTATCATAATCGAGACCATGTACTTGATGTTTATCAAAGAGCTAATTATCTTTCAGAAAAGGAATGAATTAACGATGATTTACGTGAAATGTTATTTATTTGAGTTTATTTTCATGATGTAGCTTACAATAAGGATTGGAAAAACCATGAGTTTCTTTCTTCTAAAATAGCTGAAGATTTTCTTTCAAAAGAAAACTATCCTTTAGATAGGATAGATATGGTTAAAAATATTATTTTATCTACAACTTTAGGGCAAGAACCATATAATATATTGGAAGAAATAATTAAAGATTCTGATGTGGACAATCTGTCTAGACTAGATTTTTTTGAAAAATCAATTCTTGTAAAAAAAGAGATGGAATTTCTTTTGTGAGAAGAAATTAAAGACTTAGATTGGTATAAAAATAATTATGCTCTTTTAAGAAAATTAAAATTATATACTAATACTCAAAAGGATGAAAGGACTAAGCAGTTAGAAATTAATAAAAATAAATTATATTCCTATATTAAAAATAAATAAAAAAAACTGATTAACTTTCAGTTTTTAAATTTTAAATTAATATGCCCGGAGTGGGACTTGAACCCACACGACCCGAAGGTCAGCAGATTTTGAGTCTACCGCGTCTGCCAATTCCGCCATCCGGGCTTTTCAGATTTCAAGTGAATAGGATAATAAACATTTTTAAACAAAAATCAATTGATTTTTGTTTAAAAATGTTTATTTTTTTTATATAAACTTATATTTATAAATTAATAAATATTCTTATGGATTTGAATAAAGTTATGATAATATGAAGAGTTACTAATGAAGTGGAAGTTAAGAAAATATGAGATACTTGAAGATCAGTAGTAAATTTTAATGTAGCAACAAATAGAAGATATAAAAATAGTGAATGAAATACCATTGAAGAAGCAGAATTTCATAAATGTGTTGCTTTTGGACCTTTAGCTGATATAATATGAAACTACTGAGAAAAATGAAAAAAAATTTATGTAGAATGAAGATTGAGAACTAGAAAATGGGAAGATACTAATTGAGCAAATAGATATACTACAGAGATTGTTTCAGATAATGTTATATTTTTGGACTCAAAATGATCTGTATCAGATTCTGCCAATTCTTCTGACTCTCAAGCTTCTCAATCTGATGACGAAGATTTGCCGTTTTAAATTTCTTTATATCTGACTTAAAAAATTTTTAATATATCAATTATTTAATTTATGACAAATGAAGTTGTTGACATTATAGAGAAAAAAGAAAAACAGAAAAAAACATTAAAATCTTTTTTGATAGATATTTTTGATATTTTTGCTTTTTTACTTTTTGTATTATGAATTGTTCTAATAATTAGAATTTTTTTATTTAATCCTTTTACTGTAGTTTGACATAGTATGGATCCTACTTTTAAAGAAAGTGATTTTATTATAGTAGATAAGCTTAGTCCTAGGTTTTCTGACTATGAAAGATGAGATATTATTATTTTTTTGCCACCAGCAAAAGATGTGAATTATATTAAAAGAATTATATGAATGCCATGAGAAACAGTAAGGATAAAAGATTGAAAGGTTTATATATGTGATGAGAATGATTCATGAATTGCTTGTGAAGAATTAGATGAGCCTTACCTACCTGATGATTCAATTACTGAAGCAAGCTGTTGAGTAGATGAATTTGAAGTTAAATCATGATCATATTTTGTTTTATGAGACAATAGAGACAAAAGTACAGATGCAAGATGTTGCTTTGGTCTTTGATGTTTTAATTCAGACTCATCTTCATATCTGCTTACTGATAAAGATATGCTTTGAAGGGTTTCAGTTAGATTGTTTCCAGATTTTTCTAGGTTTTAATTTTTTATAAAGTTTCTTTAAATGCTTGTTCCCGTCATAATCTTAATTTTTTTACTTTTTCTTTCTGCTGCATTTTCCGCCTCAGAAATAGCAATAATGTCAGCTCCTTTATATAAAATTAAACAATTAGCTAATTGAGGTTCTAAACTTGCTAAGTTATTACTGAAACTTAGAGAAAGTTCTAGTACTACACTTATTACAGTTTTGATTTGAAATAACTTGGTAAATGTAATATTAACAATTTATGCTTCAAATATTGGTAATGATATTATTACTTATCTTGCTATATCCTGAGCAATTTGATTTTTCATAATATCAATAACAATTACTACTTTAATATTGTTTTTCTGAGAAATAGTGCCTAAAGTTTTTGCATCTAAGTTTGCATTGAATTATGCTTTATTTGTGGCACCTATAATTGATTTATTATCGAAGTTGCTATTTCCTGTAGTTTTTTTCTTTGATTTTCTAACCAAGCTTATTAGTAAATCAGTTAATGATAATGATGATAAAGTTTCAAGAAATGATGTAGAAATATTTGTAGATGAATGAAAAAAACAATGAATATTTTCTTTGACAGAAAGTATGATTATTAAGAATTTGTTTGATTTTAATAAAAGATGTGTTGATGGTATTGTGAAACATAGAACTGAGGTTTTTGCTTTGTCTTCTGAAACTTTATTAAAAGATGCTGTAGATGCTGTTCTTTCTAATCCGTATTCTAGAATCCCAGTTTTTGAATGAGATAAGGATTCTATTATTGGTATGCTTAATATTAGGGATATTCTTAGACATTCTTCGTGTTCTTCAAATTTGGATAAAGAAATTGCTTATTTAAAATTAAGACCTGTTTTTAAGATACCAGTAACTGCAAATGTATTTGATGTATTTTTGAAGATGAAGAAGTCATGACATCATTTTGCAGTAGTTGTTGATGAATATTGAGGTACAGAATGAATAATTACTTTTGAAGATATATTAGAAGATATGGTTTGAGATATTAAGGATGAGTCAGACATTCAAGAAGAAAGAGATATTGTTAAGATATGAGTAGATGAGTTGATTGTTAGATGAGATGTTCTTCTAAGGGAAATAATAATGTCATTTTGAATACAAAATTTTGATATTCCAGATGATCTAAAGGATAAGGTATGAGAAGATGACATGATTAGTTTTATTATACTTACCTATCTAAAAAGTTTTGCAAAGAAATGAGAAATAGTTAAATTAGGAAGCTTGACTTTTAAAGTTATAGAATTAAATTCAACTGAAGATAAGATAGAAAAAGTGAAAGTAACATATACACCAAAATTTAATAAGTAAAATTATATTTAATGATAAATATAGCAAAAAATACATTTAAAGAATTTGTGAGGAATAAGATATTGTATGTTATCTTGTTTGTTGCTGTTTCCTTAATTTTTTTTAGTATTGTTCTTTCTACTCTAGCTTTGAGAGAGGCTGATAAAATTATAATAGACTTTTCTCTTTCTTTGATTGAGCTTTTTGGTTTGATTTCTACTATATTTTTATGATCTTATATGCTTTATTCAGAACTTTCTAAAAATACAATTTTATTGTTGCTTTCTAAGTCTCCATCTAGATCTAAATTTATATTAGGGAAATTTATTTGATTTTCCTTATTGTTGCTTTTAATTTATACTATATTATCTTTAGCTTTCGTCTTAGTGTTATTTTTTCATTGAATATGATTTGAGTTAGCATACATCTCTTCTATTTTCTTAAGTTTTATCAAGATTTTAATTGTTCTTTCTATTATTATATTTTTTTCAACTTTTGTCTCTCCTTTTATTAGTCTTTTAGCTAGTATTGCTATATATATTGTTTGACATAGTACTTCATTTGTAAAATTTTACTTGTTACAAACATGAAAAGTTGTTGAATGAACTTTTAATTATTATTTAATTAATATTTTATATTATATTGTACCAAATTTTCATGATTTGAGCATGAAAGAACATTTAACATCTCCTTTTTTGACCAATTATTCATTGTTTCATATTATTTCATCTACAATGGTTTGATTAATATATATTGCATTTATATTAATTTTTGCTATACTGATTTTCAATAAAAAGGAATTTTAAACTCTAATATATAGAAATGAAAATATTTTCAAATTTTGATACTAATTTATCCAAAGAGTTGTATGATAAATATTCTAAACAATTTTGAAGTGATAGAGTTTTGATATTATTTAGAAATAGAGTTTTTTTATTTTTTTATGTTATTATTCCATTTATTTTTTATTTATCAATAATAGTTTGACTGTTTTTTCTTTTTTTACTTATTGACTTATGAGATGAAACTGCCAATAGTTTTCTTTGGTTAGTGTATTGGTTATGAGTTCTTATTTCTTTTTTGGTTTTTGGTCGGAAATTGCTTAAAAGATTAATTGACTTTTATATGGACTTCACAATAATTACTCCTGATTATATTATAACCTATGTTCAAAATTGAATATTATCTAGAGATGCTAGAAGTCTAAGTGCTCTAAAATTAAAAACTATATCTATTGAGAAAGATTGATTGATTAGGAGTTTATTTAATTTCTGAAATATTAAATTCCTTTCAGAATGAGATACTTCAAACACTTGAGATATACATATATTTTATATATCTGATCCAGATAAGCGTAAGCGGGAAATTAAAGATATATTCAGTTCTTGAAGAAATCCTGATGTGGCAATAGATGATTAATTTAAATTTTATGAAATAAAAATATGTCCGAAAAAATTGATATACCAGTTGATATTTATGAATCTGATCAAGAAATACTTATAGTTGTACCTTTGTGATGAGTTAGTAAAGACACTATTTCTGTTTATTTAGAAAAAACTTCTTTGATACTTTCATGATCTAGAAAAATGTCTGATTTAAAAGAATCTTTGACTCCTGTTCAGGAAGAATGTTTTTGGTGAAATTTTTGTAAAACTATTAATCTACCACAAAATGTTTATTTTGAAAAAATATCTTCTTCTTTATCTAAGGAAAATATTTTAACAATTGTTGTACCTAAAGTAATTATTCCTGAAAAATTAGAATTAGATATAAAATCTTCATAAAAAAATAAATTTGTCTTGAAAATTTTTATAAAATGATTAATATGTAACTTACTTGTCAAAATAAATTAAGTTGGGATGTAGCCAAGTTGGTAAGGCAACGGGCTTTGAACCCGTGATTCGTAGGTTCGAGTCCTACCATCCCAGTTTTATTTTGCGGGGTGGAGAAGTGGTATCTCGTCGGGCTCATAACCCGAAGGTCGTAGGTTC
>CAZACQ010000021.1:0-13742 GCA_964483725.1 uncultured Candidatus Peribacteria bacterium
AGCTTCTTGAGATGGTGGTGATGGTAATCAAAATAGATAAAAACTACTAATAAAAATTGATTTTGAATTATAAATCATTATAAAAGTATTTATTGTATTTATAATTTAAAATCTTTTTATGTTACTTAAATTAGAAAGTATATTAATATACTCAATGTTTGCTTTTTTTATAAGTTTGATGCTATATCCTTTGTACATTCTTTTGTTAAAAAGGATAAAAGCATGAAAAACACTTCGTGAAGATAGTACAAGTTGATGATCTGCTACAATATTTAATAATTTACATTGACATAAAATCTGAACTCCTACTATGTGAGGGGGATTGATAATATTGGTGGTGGCTTTGTTGGTTTTGTTCTCTTATGTATTACAATGGATGTGAATAATTACTTTTTCACTTCTTACTAGGGAAGAAACTTATATAATACTTTTTGCATTTTTCAGTATGTGAATATTAGGTCTTATAGACGATTATCTTAATATAAAATGAGTATGAAAAGTAAAATGACTTACTGCAAAAATGAAGTTGATATGGATGTTTTTATTTTCAGCTTTTATAAGTTATTGGTTTTATTTTAGATTATGAATATCTAGTGTGAATATACGACCTTTGTGATATGAGCTTGATTTATGATTTCTTTATGCTATATTTACTTTTATTTTTACTATTGCTATAGTTAATGCTATTAATATAGCAGATTGACTTGATTGATTGGTTTGATGACTTACTGTGATGGTTCTTTTTGTATTGTGAGTTATTACTTTCTTTTATTGATGGTATTTGGCTACTACAGTTATTTGAATTGTACTTTGAAGTATGTTGGCATTTTTATGGTTTAATATAAATCCCGCCAAAATTTTTATTTGAGATAGTTGAGCATTGGCCCTTGGTTGATTGATATCTTCTTTAGTATATTTGATTGATATTAGAGCTTGAATTTTGATCCCTTTTATGATATTATTTGCAATATTTTGGTTGGAAATAGCAACAAGTTTTTTGCAGATTTTTTGGAAAAAAGTTTTTAAAAAGAAGCTTTTTGCTATAGCACCATTTCATCATTTATTGGAGTATAAATGAAATGCTGAATATACAATAGTAATGAAGCTTTGGTTGATACAATGAGTGCTTTCTGCTCTAACTCTCACATTGGTATTTTATCAGTTTCAAACAATTTAATAATATTACTATATTTTTATGTCTTTCAATTTAATTTGAAAAGTTTTCTTGATTTGATTAGTGCTTCATTTTTTCCTTCATACATTTATAACTTTTTTTATTGGCTTAGAACTTTCTATAATTTGGTTATGGAAAGAATTTATTGTAATATGACTTTTTTTGGCATTGTTGTACTTTATTTTAAAACATAAAGATATCTCTTTTATCTCAAGGGATAAAACTATTTTTTATCTTGAAATAACCTTCTTGTTGTTGATACTATATACATTTTTTATAAACTATTTTGTAATTAATTCTTCACTTACTGAATATATTTATGCTTTTAGATATGATTTTGCTTGATACTTGATATTTTTTATAGTTTATCGTTTATCCTATTTTATAAAACCCTGAGAATATTTGTTAAAATTTTATTGAAAAATTATCAAAGTAATATTAATTTTGGCTATTTTGTGGTATATGATAATTTTTGCAAAACCTTGATGACTACAGTTATTTGGTTATGATAATACGATATTTGAGTGAGAAGTATGAGCTTCTCCTCCTGCTGCATATTATACTCAGTACAATCAATGATTTGTTCGTAATCAGTTTGTTTTTGAAAGACCAATAAATTATTGATTTTTCTTAGTAGCATTTTTTCCATTATTTTATGTTCTTTATCTTAGAAAAAGATCTTTTAAGAAAACTTGGTTTTGGTGGTGAGTATATGGTTTTAATGTGATGAGTACATTTAGTAGAGCAGCATGGTGAGCCTGGTTTGTAGAACTTATCATATTAGCTATGATTGACTATAGAAAAAATATCAAAAGATTTCTAAAATATATACTTTTACCAATTAGTATAATTATAGCTTGATTTGTGTATTTTGCTTATGATCATGTAGTTTGAAGGCAGCGAAGCAATACAGGACATATACAAGAAGTCTTGATATGATGGGATATGTTTACCAATTCTCCTATTATTTGAAAATGAGCATGATATGTATGACCAGCATCTTTTTGGTGAGATGGTATTGAGTTTAATACAGAAAATCAATTTTTGCAAATAGCAGTAGAGTTTGGTATAATTTGATTTTTGTTGTGGTTTGCTATTTACTTATTCTTTGTCCTTTATTGATTTTATGCCTGGTACAAAGCTGATAAAAAAGAAAAAGAAAATAAATATCTTATTTATTTATTAGCTTTTAGTATATGAATGCTATGACTTTCTATACAATGAATGGTACTGCATAGTTTTGTAGACAATATGATAGTTTTCCCTTTTATGTTTTTATTCGCAATTGTTATTTACTTGTATAGAAATAAAAAATAAATCAAGGCCGGCCTTGATTTATTTTTTTATGATATAAATTACTCTAGTTATATCTCAGTCAAATAATTGATATTCATGAATTTTCTCTATTTTCATTTTTTTATTTTTGCAGATTTTTTCTAAATCTTGATATTCTTCATCATTTTTTTCCTTATAAAGTATGAAATATCATCATTTTTTGACTAAATGGTATCACCATTTAAAAAGTTTATCTACATATCAAACAGCTCTAGTTATTAATATATCATAGTTATCCTTATGTTCTTCAGCTCTAGACCAGACTCATTTTGCATTTTTGATTCATAACTTTTCTATCATTTCATTGATAGCATTAATTTTTTTCTTTCTTGCATCAATTCATACAAATTCTGTTTTTGGATTTTGGATTGCTAGGGGTAGCATAGGAAAACCTCCACCACTTCAAAGATCTATTACCTTATCCTTAGCTTTGAATTCTATTAATTTATTTATTTCTAAGCTGTCATTTATATGTTTTATCATCACAGAATCTACATCTCTTATTGCAGATAGATTTATTTCTTTATTTTTTTCCAAAAATATTTCTACTAGTTTTTCCATTTTGTTAGTTTATGTTAAAAAGTTTTTTCAATGCTCAGATAGATAATCAGGATTTATTATCTCTAATTTATTAAGCTCTTGCTGTAGTGTAAGTATCATATACTTCAATCTTGAAAAGAAAAAATCAAATGCTTCTTTTGCTTCTAAATTTCATTTTTTCATTTCATATTCCATTTTTGCTAACATATATACTATTATATCTGATATTTTTTCAATTTCTAATATTTTGTTTACAGTATCTATATGTTCTCAGTTTATTTTATTTATATTAATAAAATGACTGTATATCATATTTTCTTTACCTTCTCTTTTTTGGTATGATAGATTTCTTAAAAGTTTATTTTTACTATCTTCAAGTATATCTTTGATATTTTCTTGTTTACTTTTTTCTATTAGACTTTCCAAATCTTTTACTGTGTTTTCTATGCTGACTTTATTCATATATTTTGCATAAAACTTTAAATCATTAACAATGATATATATTATAAACTTCAATTCAAGTTAATTCTTTGTTGAAAAAAGAGATTAAATCACTATAAATAGGTGATTACTAGATCTTATATATTAATTTATATCTGATATTTTATTTTTTTACAGTATTTGCATGACTTATGATGCTTCCCAAATTAAAGTTTTGGAGTGATTAGAACCAGTAAGACAAAGACCTTGAATGTATATTTGATCTACTGATACTAGGTGATTGCACCATATGGTACAAGAAATAGTAGATAATGCAGTAGATGAAGCTCTTGCTTGATTTTGTAATAATATCACAGTAGTGTTGCATGAAGAAGATTGGGTGACAGTACATGATGATGGTAGATGAATACCTGTAGATAAACATGAAAAAACATGAAAATCAGCTTTGGAAACTATTTTGACAGTTTTGCATGCTTGAGGTAAATTTGAAAAATCTGCTTATAAAGTTTCTTGAGGTTTGCACTGAGTAGGTTCTTCTGTGGTTAATGCATTGTCTGAGAAAATGATTGCACAAGTTCATAAAAATTGAAAGATTCACCAACAAGAATACAAAAAATGAGTACCTATGTGAGATATAGAAATTGTATGAGATAGTGATAAATCTTGAACAAGCATAAAATTCAAAGCAGATTGAACAATTTTTGAGACTACTGAAGTTTCTTATCATACAGTTACAAGTAGAATAAAACAATCTGCATATTTAACTCCTTGAGTGAGTTTTACTATAATAGACGAAAGAATAGACAAAAAAGAGAGATTTTATTTTGAATGATGAATAAAAACTTGGTTGAAAAATATAGTAGGTGAACAAAAACCTGTAACTGATCAATACTTTTTGCAAAAAGAATGAAAAGACTTATGGGCTGATATTACATTCCAATTTGTAGATAGTACAAATGATAATATTATGTCATTTGTAAACAATGTAAACACAGTAGATGGGGGTACTCATGTAAATGGTTTCAAAAATGCTTTACTTAAAATAATAAATGAAACAGCTCAAGCATCAAATCAAATAGATAAAAAGGTTTGAGAGTTTCAAATGTCTGATATTACAGACTGATTGTATGCTATAATAAGTATAAAAATTCCTGAACCTCAATTTGAGTGACAAACAAAATGAAAATTGGGTAATTCATATGTAAGAAAAGAAGTAGAAAAAGTAGTTTATGAATATCTAAAAGAATATTTCAAAGAAAACGAAGACCAATTCAAAAATCTTTTGGAAAAAATAACTTTGAGTGCCAAAGCTAGGATAGCTGCAAAAATGGCAAGAGAAACAGTTTTGAGAAAAAATGCTTTGTCTACTTGAGTGCTTCCTGGTAAACTTTCAGATTGTCATATCAAAAAAGCTGAGTGAACAGAACTTTATATAGTAGAGGGTAATTCTGCTGGTGGTAGTGCAAAACAAGGTAGAGATAGTTCTTTTCAAGCTATTTTGCCACTTAGAGGTAAGATATTAAATACAGAAAATGCTGCTATGCAAAGAATATTGCAAAATAATGAAATTAAATCTTTGATAATAGCTATTGGATGATGAGTAAAAGAAAACTTTGATATAAGTAAGATAAGATATGAAAAAATAATAATAATGACAGATGCCGATGTAGATGGTGCTCATATTAGAACTTTGATGCTTACATTTTTCTATAGATATATGAAACCTTTGGTAGAAAATTGAAACTTGTATATTGCTGTGCCACCCTTGTATAAATTAAAACAAGGTAAAAAAGAAGAATACATATATCCACCAAATGACGACTTAAATCAAGCTATTAAAACTTATGGTTTCTCTGATAAAGTTCAAATTAGTAGATATAAGTGACTTTGAGAAATGAATCCAGAGCAATTATGGGACACTACAATGGATCCATCTTGAAGAAAAATGCTGCAAGTAACTGTAGATGATGCTCAGGAAGCAGATAAATTGTTTAGAGTGCTAATGTGAGAAGATGTTGCTCTCAGAAAAAACTTTATTTTGAATAATGCAAAACAAGTAAGAGAGCTTGATGTGTAAAATAAAAAACAATTTGAAATTTAATTTCAAATTGTTTTTTATTTTTATTTGTAAAAACTATCTTGACAAAACAACTTGATTTTTATGTATTTTTTCTTTATAAAAAAACTTGAATTTAATAATTATATCTTATAAAATTATATGTTTGCTAAAAAACAGAAAAGCTTGAAAGATATTCTCCATGAAAGGGTAAAAGAAGTTCTCAAAGAGAATATGAAAATTAATTATATGATAATACCAAGAAGAACACTTCTAACAAGTGAGAAATTTTTTGTTGATATAAATGCAAAATATATTATAGATTTGCACTCAAAATCTGAATCAGATCTTTTTGGTATGCAAACAAACCTAAATGCTGACAAACATTGATTTATTTTCAATAATTCTTTGTCATATGAAATTTTGGCAAAATGTTTTTCTATAAAATATATAAGTCCAGAGTTTGAAGAATTTTGGTGAAAATTAGAAAAAAAAGATAGCGATTTCTATACTCTAAAAGATGAAATTGATGAAAAATATAATTGAATATGAGTAAAACTTTCTGCAAAAGTAGAAGAAGAAGCAGAAAATTTGTATAAAATTGAGCAGTTCACAAGATCTGATTTTTTCATTAAAGATACTTTTTTGTTGATTAAAGATACAGATGATGATTATATATTTACTACAGCAGAGAACCTTACTTTACTAAATATTAGAACTTTTTCATTCTATGTAAGAAATAGAAAAAATTATAGAATTGTAGTAGTATCAAACCAATTTTTTTCAAAATATAAAAAGAAAATAGAAGACTATAAAAATACTAGAGTATACTGACTTTCAGAAATTAAAAACCCTTTCCTTATTACATATCTTTGTAATAATATGACAAATTTGGATTTTTGAGACTTCAACCTAACATATTTTTATGGAGACGAACTTAATCCTTTCAAAATTAATTGCTCTGTAAGATACAAAAGAGACTATAGAATAATTAATTATGATGATCTGAATGATTTTGATTTAAATCTTTTGGACTGAGATATAATTACACTTTGAGGTAAACTTTCTTGAGTAGTTACTGTGACAAATGTAAAAGTAGGTAGATTTACATATAGAGTATTGATAGTAAGGAAAAACTGAATTTATTTCCTAAACTTCAGAAAGGTAGAGTGAATTCCTTATACTATACAAGAACTTGAAGAAAAATCTTGATTGGATGTTGACAGCTATATAATAGATGAAGAAAATTCAAACCCCAAAGTAAAATTAGATCCAGATCGTGAGCTTAAGCACTTTGATATAGATTTTCCATTATGATATAGCCAACAAGACATTGATGCAATTTTTGGTAAATTGGTGAGTTCTACCAAATGAACATTTTGGATCAACTGAAAAACAAACTCATGGAAATCTACATCTTTGAAAAATATGATGCTTAAATTCTATGAACACTATAGAGAAAAATGAGTAAATAAAAATATACTTATGATAGAAAACCCTATTGAGTGATTTGACTACTATTTCAAACAAATTGAAGTGGATGATGAAGATGTAGAGGATTATAAATCTATTATAATGTGAATTAAGAGAGCGGACTTGGATATGTGTGTTTTCTGAGAATTGAGAACTTATGATGTTTTTGGTATATTTAATGAAGTATCCAATTCTTTACCAGTAGTAAGTACTTTCCATGTGTGAACAGCAGAAAGTTTCTTATCTATACTTAAGTATTATTGTGACAAAGCTGATCTTAACTGGAGAGATGTTTTTGGTGCAGTAAATACTTCTATAGTGCAAATACCACTTCCAATAGAAAAAGTAGAAAGACAAGATGCTGATACCTACAAACCTGAAGACAAGCAAGAATTGCTTTGGGATATATTTTCAAGATTTAGGCTAAATGAAGAAGACCTTACTGTAGAAGAAAAAGAGTTCAAAGCTGCCCTCAAGGAAATTATCGATAAAATGTTTGATAAATGAATATATCCTATTAGATCTTATTCAGATAAGGCAAAGCCAATACTGTTTTATGAAATATTGACTTGAGATATGCTTTGATTATATTTGAACAAACAAGAGACTGAGTTTAGTCAAATATATAAATACCTGTGATATACTAATAATATCTTGTACAAAACATTTTTGGCTTTTATAGATTGAAAAATGACATTTGATAATGTGAAAATTGATGACTATTCTTTTGAGGTTAGAGTAGAAACTTTGAAAAAAGTATCTGTTTATTTAGATAATTTATAATAATGGAAAAGAAAATAATAGAACTACTAGATCAAAAAATTTCAGATTTAAAAGATATACTTTCAAATAATGAATTTTTGGTATATACAGAGTATGATTATATCTCCAAAAATAATTTGAAAGAGAAGCTAGATAAAATAAAAGAACTAGTAGAAAATAGTGATATAGAAATTATTATGATAGATAAAAAGATCTGAGAACCACTTTATAATGTTCTAGATTATGATGTAGTTGCAAACTACAAAAGACAGCAAAAATTAAATTCAATTATTAGATATGTATATATTTTTGTGATAATTTTAATGATTTTCTTTGCTTCATATATATATTTTCTAATGGATACAGATGCAGATACACAGGTACAAGACCCTAGCCAAGAGATAGTATATACTACTTGATTTACTCAAGATACTGTTTCAAATTTTTATAATCTATATCTGGATGAAGAAATAAGCCATGATCAAATGCTAAGCTTGCTAGATAATATGGCAAATCAAGATAATATGGAATATATCAATGAGATACTATCTGATCTAGAAGCCAAAAGAGAAGAACAAATAGCTATGGAAGAAGAGCAAGAAGAAGATGAGGCTGAAGAAATTGATGAAGAAACAGAAGAAGAAAGTCAAGAAGATGAAGAAGAGCAAGAAGAAATTACTGAATCAGAACAACAAGCCCAAGAGGAAATTGATCAAACTTGAGCTTTCCAAGTAAATACAGTGACTCATATTAATTTGAGACAGTGACCAGGTCTTGATAATCCTATAATATCAGTAATTCCTGATGAAGTTAGTATATATATTAAAGATTATGAATATGTAAATCAGCAAGCTTGGTACAAAACTAGCTATGATTGAAATGAATGATGGATATCTTGGGTAGGAATAGATGACCCTGATCTTTATGATAATTAATTTCAAATAAGTAATTTATGTTTTATATATTTTATTTTCTTTGTCTTTTTTGGATAGCATTACAAGATTGGAAATTTCATATGATAAAATTGTATACATTTTATATTTTTTTTGCTTTGAATATATATTTTTATTATTATCTAGTCTCAGATTGGTGGTATACATCATTTTTGATACTTGTATTGGCTACTGTTTTTTTGATGGATCTGTATGAAGCATTTGTATGAGAAATCAAAACTATAGGTAAATATTGGAGAATATGGTGAATGTGAGTTTATGACTTATTATTGTATTTGATAATTTTGTGATTGACATTTGGGTATTTTTTACATAATATGTGAAATTTTCAAATATTTTTGCATGTATTTTTGAGTTTTGTGCTTTCTTTTGCAGTCTCTGCTGTATTATTTTATTTTACCAAGAGCAATAGAGTGCCTTTGTTTGTTTTTGGTTCTATATTTCTTTTTGTATTTGCATCGATGAATATTTATCTAAATTATGATCTCCAAAGCCTGTGGTTCACTGTATTTTCATAAAAAATGCAAAAAAAGTTTATATTTTTCTTGACAAATTTTACTTTCTTCTATATAATATTGTCTACATTTATATTAATAAATAAAAAAAATAATGAACACAAGATTTGTAAACTTTGTAAACAAAGAAAGATCGTGAGACGAAAATATTGGTAGATTGATAGTATTTGCTATGACTATTATTATAGCAGTATGAGTGCTAGGAATCTTGGCATACTTTTACTCAGAAAATAGAGATGAAGCTGCTGCAATGTCAGTATTAGGTAGTACTGCAGCTACATCTCAAGATTTGGTAGATATTTGAGTATGTGCTGATGATCATGATGACAATCAAGTAGAGTATAATGCTGTATCATGAGAATACACTGTTACTTGTGGGGATAACCTTGATGATGATGTTTTAAATTGATTTTGACAGCTTTCAGATCTTAATATAGATGAAGATGATGATTCAGCAACATATAGAATTAATTAAACTTTAAGTTAATTAAAACAAAAACCCCTGCCAATTTGGCAGGGGTTTTTGTTTGAGTGAAAATCTATTGATTATTTGTCCAATATAAGTATAAGATGATTGATTTAATGTATAAAATTTTAGCTTATGCTATGGACAAAATATAGGTCTGCTGATATCAATCTTTGAAGATTGATTATTTTCTCAGCTATAATAATAGTAGCACTAGGTATAGTGTGAATTTTGGCATATTTCAATAGCAAATATCAACAAACTGTGGTAATGTATTCTGCACTATGAGATATAAATACAGCATCCCAGACTTTGATAGACTTGGATATATGTGATCAGTCTTCTGATAGTATTTCTATTAGCTACAATGCTATAAATTCTAGATATACTTTGGAATGTGATTTGGCAGATGGTGAAGTAGAAGATTATAGAATATTGGAACTTGATGATTTGAACTTACATGATCACTCATCTGGTAGTGCTGTATATTCTATTCCAGACTAAAAAAACTTATTTTGCTGTTGACTTGTATTTATTAGTATGTATTATTTGTTGATATTTTATATCATAAAAATAAAAACAAAAATGCATATTTCAAAATACAGGTCTGCAAATGTAGCTTTATCTAATTATATCATATTGGTTGCTATATTGGTGGTTTCATTGTGAGTGATTGGGATACTTACTTATTATTATCAATCCAGTATGGAAGAGCCTATTACTTATGCAAGTATGACTGATATAAATATGGCTTCCCAGACTATGCTTGACTATGATATTTGTCAAGACAGTTCAGATGAGATATCTTTGGAATATGATGCTGTTTTGGACCAATATACTTTGGAATGTGAGTTAAAAGAATCTGATGAAGAATGAAATGATTTCAGAATCCAAGAATTTGATTCCTTTGATTTTGTAGATATTGATGATGATCTAGCTATATATGAAATTGAATAATTTAGTATTTATTATTTATTTATGTTATCCAAATTTAGATTTGCAAGTCAGAGTGTGAGAATATTTTATATATTTGTTCTCACTATTATTCTTTCTTTATTTTTGGCATTTATGTTTTATGAATTTTATAATAATTACAATCATCAGGTAAGAGTATATTCTATTTTGGGTGATGTAAATTCTGCTATACACAAACTTGAAGATTTGGATATATGTGCCAGTGAATCAGAAAATATATCTATTTCTTATTCTGCAATAGAAAATATTTATACCTTGGACTGTATTTTGCAAAAAGATAATCAATGAGAATATGAAATCAAAAACTTAGGCAAAGTAGATATCAAAGAAATTTCAGATGATTATGTAAAATACTCACTTTATTAGAAAAAATATAGATAAAAAAATTGACATATTTATCCAAATATATATAATTATTTTAACTTTAGTTTTAAACAAAAACAAAAATGGAAGAAAATAAATCCAAGCCAAATAAGTTTATATATTCAGCTTTTTTCTTTGTTTTGTCTTTATCATTTTTGTCTATGGCTTGATATATGTATGAAAAATTTACATGAGAGTCTGTAATATTTGCCTTGTCTGCTGATATAAATGATTTTTCTAATATAAATTCTAGTAAATATTGTGATCTAGATGATGCAGACTTTTCTTTGACTTATGAAAAATCAAGTTCTCAATATTTGTTGAATTGTAGTTTGTTGGCATGAGATGACTGAGAATTCAAAATAGAATCCAATGATAATATTGATATACAAAAAATATCCTCCAATTCTGTTGTATATTTCACAAACTAAAAACTTCTATTGAAAAATTAATCAAGCAGTTTATAATCTGCTTGATTTTTATTGTATAGCCAAAAAATATGTCAAATGTATATTATATGCTTACTTTTACTATAGTTTTTGCACTGGTAGTATTGCTTGTATTTACTATCAGGTCTTTTATAGTACCTCATAGTAATTATCATTGAATAAGTTTTGTATGAATAGATAAGGACTTTGATATACAAACTTTGAGCAACTTGGATTATGATGCTGAAAATACTATATTTGTAGATGAAATTCCTGATGCATGTGAGGAAGATAGCAATCAGTCTATATATTGTCTATCAGAACTCAAAGAAATGTGATGATTTTATAGTGGTAGATGGTACAAGTGAGAAAGAGTTGATTAATTTAATAAATAAAATTAAAATATGTTTTACTTGATGGCTGTATTGTTTTTGGTTGTGATTTTTACTACTAGTTTTTTTATAGGTTTTGGACCTATATTATCTAGTTTTCAAGCATCTCAGCAAATCAATATATATGAAACTATAATAGATACATTTCAAGATAGGCATGTAGATTCTGTAGATGTATGAAGTGCTTATGTTATGTGATGAGTAGTTTTTGTAGATGCAGAATGAGAATGACCAGCTTCTCAGATCAAGGATATAGAAATATTGTATTTGGATACTTCTTATCAGATGTGATGACCATGATGATCCAATATGCTAGTATCTATGCCTGTTTTTATCTTGCCTGAAGAGGATAAGGACAATCCTGATATTTTTTATGATGAATTGGACCAAAAATTTGAAGATGTAGAGTTTGGTGATTGATTATCTGATTATTCAAATTTATCTATACAGTGAAATAATCAGTTTATATATTCTGGGCACAATTATTATGATTTTGGTGCTGTGCATGATGGTGATGGTGGTGAAGACAATTTGGATTTGTATATTTGAAACTTGTATAGCTATTGCTTTTTGAGTAAGGCAAACTATTTGCAATATAATTGACTTTCTTTGCCTGCATACAAGGATTCTGCCGTATATATTGATGAAAGTTTGCAAGATGATATAGATAATATTCAAGATAAATATAATTCATGAGATGATTTTCAGTTGTATAGTACTTGAGATATAAATCATTGAGACTTAGAAATTTCTTGATTCAACACTGGAACAATATATGCTATCAATGATATAAATATCAATTCTTTGGAGTTAGATAATAATGCTGCAGATGAGTTTTATATATTTGCAGGTTGAGATATTGATATAGGTGATTTTGATATTTGAAATAATGTAGAAGTACATATATTTGCGGGTTGAGATATTAATATAAGTAATTTGGATAAGCATACAAATGCTAGATTGTATGAATATGATAGAGATTGATGAACTGTATGTTCTATTGATGATCGTGATGATTGTAGAGATGTGTCAGATTTTCCTCCAGTATGATTTGATGCACAAGATATATATGATTTATCTCATCCAGATGCTGAATGTGGTTTTGATATAGCTGTATGAAACAATGATGATATGTCAAATTATCCAAGTATTTGAGATGATGTGAAGTTGTGAGCATATTATCTTAGAGGTCAAAATTCTTGATATGTGCCAGATGATGTAGAGCACAACTTGATTTTGAGTACTGATGGTAGTTGAAGTATTTCATGAACTACAGATAGTAGTTATGCTTCTGGGGACAATATATCTTTGGAAGCCAGTCCAGATAGTGGTTGGGAGTTTGTAGAATGGGCTTGAAGTAATTCTGATTTATGTGATTGATGAGCAGATCATGAGTGTGATTTTACTATGCCAAATCATTGAGTTTCTATAGAAGCTGTTTTTCAGACACAGCCACATACTATTAGTTTTAATGAAACAAGTGGTCTTGATGACTCTCAGATGGATATACAAATTAGATGGCAAGCTAGTATATCTTGAGATCAAACTATAGATTTGATAGATGATGATTATGAATTTACTGTAAATAAAGATTGATATCAAGAATATGATTGAAATTTTACTGTTGCTTGATCTGATAAAACTGTAGATTTTGAGCTAGAAGAAGTACCAACATACACACTTACAACTACAATAATGTGTGAGCATCAACATGACGAACTAGAAATATCATATAATTGAAATACTTATAACTGTGAATGTGATAATAGTGATGATCCTGCTATTTGTGATTATGATATTGATTCTTGAATTTCTGTATCATTGAATGAAGCTTTTCATAATGTAGATTTTGGGGCTTGGTCTGGTGAT
>CAZACQ010000022.1:0-13350 GCA_964483725.1 uncultured Candidatus Peribacteria bacterium
CTCAGTGGTAGAGCAGAGGCCTGAAAAGCCTTGTGTCGGCAGTTCGATCCTGCCCTCTGGCAATTTTACGGGGATTAGCTCAGATGGCTAGAGCGCTGGTTTTGGGAACCAGAGGTCGCGAGTTCGAGTCCCGCATCCCCGATTTGATTAGTTAGGGTTTGGGCAGGTAGCTCAGTTGGTTAGAGCGCACCTCTGATAAGGGTGAGGTCGACAGTTCAAATCTGTCTCTGCCCACCATGTTAATTGGATGGGCTTATTACAGGTAGGCCCTGTTCCCGTCCGAATTTAATTTTTTAAGGGAAAAGCTCTTGAAAATCTTATAGAGTTTTGTATACTATTATAGCTTTTTATATTTATTAAAACAAATATTATGTCAGAAAGAAAACCACACGTTAATGTATGAACAATTTGACACGTAGATCACGGTAAGACTACTACAAGTACAGGTATGGTTCAAGTTTTAGCAGAAAAAGGTTATGCTAAACCTTTAAAATTTGACCAAATTGATAAGGCTCCAGAAGAAAAGGATAGAGGTATTACAATTAATACTGCTCATTTGGAATATGAGACTGATAATAGACACTATGCTCATATTGATTGTCCATGACATGCGGACTATGTTAAAAATATGATAGTTGGTGCTGCTCAAATGGATGGTGCTATTTTGGTTGTTTCAGCTCCAGATGGTCCTATGCCACAAACAAGAGAACATATTCTTTTGGCTAAGCAAGTTAATGTTCCAGCTGTTGTTGTGTTTTTGAACAAAGTAGATATGGTTGATGATGAAGATATGTTGGAATTAGTAGAAGAAGAAATTAGAGATTTATTGAATCAATATGATTTTGATGGTGATAATGCTCCAATAATTAGAGGTTCTGCTTTAGCTGCTCAAGAAAATCCTTCTGATGAGGCTGCGGCTAAACCAATTTGGGATCTTGTAGAAGCTATGGATTCATTTATTCCAATGCCTGATAGAGATAATGACAAGCCATTTTTGATGCCAGTTGAAGATGTGTTCTCAATTAAAGGTAGAGGTACTGTTGTTACAGGTAGAATAGAAAGATGAAATCTTAAGATTAATACTGAAGTAGAAATAGTTTGAATTCAAGAAGAAACAAGAAAAACTACTGTTACTTGAATTGAAATGTTTCATAAGCAGCATGAAGAAGCAGAAGCTTGAATGAATGTATGATTGCTTTTGAGAGGTGTTCAAAAAGATGAAGTTGAAAGATGACAAGTTTTAGCTATTCCTGGTTCAATTACTCCTCATAAGAAATTTGAAGCAGAAGTGTATGTTTTGAAGAAAGATGAGTGAGGTAGACATACTCCATTTATGTCTGGTTATAAGCCACAGTTTTATGTTAGAACAACAGATGTGACAGGTGCTATTACTTTACCAGAAGGTACAGAAATGATTATGCCTGGTGATAATGCAAAAATTAATGTTGAATTAATATACCCTGTAGCTATTGAAGAAGGTTTAAGGTTCGCTATTAGAGAGTGAAGTAGAACAGTTTGAGCATGAGTTGTTACTAGTATTCAAGATTAGTTTGATGTGAATGGCTAAGAATTAAGTTTCATGAAAGGGACATTTTGATTGTCCTTTTCGTGTTTTATAAAGTTAAAAGTAGTAATGGTAAAATCAAATAATCCAAAACTAAGAATTAAGTTAAAGAGTTATGATATTAAGGCATTAGAATGAGCTGCTTGAAAGATTATGTGATTGTTGACGAAATCTTGAGCAGAAGTAAAATGACCGATTCCTTTGCCAAAAAAGGTTAAAAAATATACTGTATTAAAGTCTCATTTTGTTTATAAGGATTCAAGAGAACAATTTGAGAGAATAACTTATTCAAGAGTTATAGATGTTTCAAAATCTGGTGCTAAAACAGTTGAATATTTGCAGAATTTAGTTATTCCAGTTTGAGTTTCAGTAGATGTTAAAGTTTATTAATATTATATTACCCGTATAGGGCTTTAATTTGTAATAAAAAGTTATGACTAAGGGTTGATTATTGTTGAAAAAAGCAGAAATGACAAAATTATGGGTAGACGGTAAACATGTTCCAGTTACATTATTAAGTTTGCTGTCTCAAGAAGTTATTAAACATAGAACTGTAGAGTTGGATTGATATTCTGCTGTAGTTGTATGAGTTTGAAAAAAAGAAAAATGAGATAAAATAGTTTATGATAAAATAATGGAATTTAGGGTAGCTCCTTCAGAGTTATCTAATTTTGAAGTTTGATCTTCATTGGATTTGTCTTTATTAGAGTGAGTAGATAAGGTGGTTCTTAAGTGATCAACAAAATGAAGAGGTTTTCAATGAGTTATTAAAAGGCATTGATTTTCTAGGTGACCAGAAACTCATTGATCTCACTTTCATAGAAGACCAGGTTCTGTTTGATGAATGAAACCAAGAAGGGTTCATAAATGAAAAAAGCTTCCTTGACATATGTGAAGTTTAAATGTTACAGTAAAATGAGTTAAAGTTGTGGACAAACTTAATTTAGATTGAGAAGAATTGCTTGCTGTAAAATGATCTGTGCCAAGTGCTTATTGATCAACTGTTAGATTGGAATTGAGGTAATTTATTTAAAATAATTTATATATAGATGTCATACAAAATTGATGTTATTAATGTTGAATGAAAAAAAGTTTCAGAAAAAGAGCTTTCTAAAACTATTTTTAATGATGAAAATGTTAATAAGAGTCTAATTCATGAGTTTGTTGTGATGCAGTTAGCAAATGCTAGACAAAACTTGGCTCATGTGAAAACAAGATGAGAAGTTGTTTCTTCTTGAAAAAAACTTTTTAGACAAAAATGAACTTGAAGGGCTAGAGCTTGAGATGCTGCATCTCCTATTAGAAGAAGTGGTTGACAAACTTTTTGACCAAGGAATAATAGAAATTATTCAAAAGATATGAATAAGAAGGCTAGAAAAAAAGCTCTTTTTTGATCTTTATCTTTAAAGCTTAAGTCTTGAGATATTCTCGCATTGGAGTCTTACACTTCTGATGAAATCTCAACAAAATTTGCAAATACTGTTATTAATAATATTAAGCTTTCTGATGAAAAAGTTTTATTGGTGGTTTCTAGATGAGATGATGTTGTTATTAAGTCTTTTAGGAATTTGCCTAATGTTAACTATGTTTATTATGATTACTTAAATCCTAAAGATTTATTGACTCATAATAAAGTTTTGTTTTTACTTTCTTCTTTGGAAAGTTTTGAAGACTTAAATAGTTAGTAGATTTTATAAAGTTAATTTAAATATAGATATGTCTTTTAAAAATGTTTTGAAGCAAAGGGCTAAAAAGTCAGTTTCAACTAAGGTCTTGTGAAAGCTTAGTATATATGATATAATTAAAAAACCAATTGTAACAGAAAAAGCTTATAAGCAAACTGAATCAATTAATAAATATTATTTTAAAGTTCATGAGCATTCTAATAAGAATGATGTTAAAGTTGCTATAGAAGCAATATATTGAGTTAAACCAAAGTCAATTAATATTGTTAATGTTCCTTATAAATGAAGAGCTAGAAGAGATTTGGTAAGAAGGTCTTATAAGAAAGCTATTGTAACATTAAATAAAGATGATAAAATTGATCTTATTAAGTAAGAATTTATAATATTATAATACATAATTACGATGTGAATTAAAGTATATAAACCATACACACCTTCTAGAAGGTATATGACTGGGTATGATTTTTCAGATATTACTACAAATAGACCAGAAAAAAGTTTAGTGAAATTTTTGTCTAAAAATGCTTGAAGAAATCAGTATTGAAGAATCACAACTAGATCTAGGTGAGGTTGACATAAAAAATTATATAGAATTCTAGATTTTAGAGGTTATGATAAGTTAGATATTCCTGCTATTGTAAAAACTATTGAATATGATCCATATAGAAAATCAAGGATTGCATTGGTAAGTTATGCAGATTGAGAAAAAAGGTATGTAGTAGCATGGAAATGAGCTAAAGTATGAGATAAGTTTTCAAATACAAATTCTGAGGTTTATGAAAACTGAAACAGAAAGCAATTAAAAAATATACCTGAATGATTTAGTGTATTTAACCTAGAGATCACTCCATTTACTAAAGGTAAGATGCTGAGATCTGCATGAAATTATGCTACAATAATTGGTAAAGATGAAAATCTATGAGTAGTATTTGTAAAGTTAGCTTCGTGAGAAGTTAGAAAGTTTAATGAAAATTGTTGGGCAACTATATGACAAGTGAGTAATGAAGAACATAAAAATATTGTTATATGAAAGGCTTGAAGAAGTAGGTGGATGTGAAAAAGACCTCATGTAAGATGAAAAGTTATGAATCCTGTTGATCATGCTCACTGAGGTTGAGAATGAAGTACAGATATTGCATTAAAGTATCCAAAATCATTTAGCTGAAAGCCTGTTCCTCCTGGTAAGAAAACAAGAAAAAAGAAAAAATGGTCTGATAAGTTTATTGTTTCAAGAAGAACAAAGAATTAGAAATAATTAATTTAGAAATTAAATAATATTAATATGGCAAGGTCTTTAAAAAAATGATTTTATATTAATCCTAAGATTCTTAAAAAAGTTAATAAGATGAAAGAATCTTGAGATAAGAAAGTCCTAAAAGTTTGGGATAGAGCTTCTCAAATAACTCCTGAAATGTTGTGATTTACATTTGCTGTTCATAACTGAAAACAATTTGTAAGTGTTTATGTTACTGAAGAAATGATTGGTCATAGATTTGGTGAGTTTGCTCTAACTAGAACATTTAGATGACATCCTTTTTAAATTTAGTTTTATAATATATTTGAAATGAATAAAAGTTTAACATCTACTCTTAAATATGCTCTTTCCTCAGAAAAAAAGATGAATATAGTAGCTAAAATGATTAGATGAAAATCTGTTGAAGAAGCTAGTTCCATATTAAGGCATACTCCTAATAAATCTTCTAAAATACTATTGAGAGTGCTTTCTTCTGCAGTAGCAAATGCTAAAAACAATGAATGATTAAATGAGTCAGATCTATATGTAGCTTGAGTAGATATTTGAAAGTGAATTAAGCTTAAAAGAATAAGATTTGCATCAAGATCTAGAGTTCATCCTTATATGAAGCATAGATCATTTGTTAGAGTTATTTTAGATACTAAATAATAAGAATGTGACAAAAAATAGACCCAAGAGGTTTTAGGGCTTGAATTACAAAGCCTTGGACAACTGAGTGGATAGCAAAAAACAAATCTCAAAGTTCTGACTTTTTTGTTGAAGATGTTAAAATGCATGATTTAGTTGAGTCTTTTTATAAAAGATCGTGAATATGAAAAATTGTAATAAGAAAGACTGATAAAGATTGAGAACTTATAATTTTCACATGAAAGCCAGCATTAGTTATTTGAAAGCAGTGAGCAAAATTAAATGATTTCCAAGCTTTATTGAAAAAGAAATTTAATAAAGATATAAAGGTTAGTGTTAAGGAAATAAAAAATCCTGAATTGTCTGCTAAAGTGGTAGCTGAAAATGCTGCAGAGCAAATTGAAAAAAGAATGCCTTTTAGAAGAGTTTGAAAATCTTTGACACAAAAGGTTATAGAAAAGTGAGCTTTATGAGTTAAATTTTATATTAGTTGAAGACTTTGAGGAGCTGATATTGCAAGATGAGAAACTTTCATTGAGTGAAGAGTGCCTTTGCAAACTTTGAGAGCAGATATCGATTATCATTATACAACTGCTGTTACTAAATATTGAGTTCTTTGAATTAAAGTATGGATTTATAAATGAGATATCCATTCAAGTTCTAAAAAACCTACAAAAAAATAAAAGTAGTTTAGATTTATTTATATAGTTACTTTAATATTATGTCCTTACTTACACCAAATAGATGGAAATATAGAAAACAACATAGGCTTAGAAATAAGTGAGAAAGTCTAAGATGAAACTATGTTGCTTTTTGAGACTTTTGACTTAAAGCCACTGAAAATACTTATTTAACAAATAGGCAAATAGAAGCAGCAAGAAAAGTAATAGTAAGGTATACAAGGAAAGTTTGAAAAATTTGGATAAGAGTGTTTCCTGATGTTCCATATACTAAGAAATGATTAGAGATGCCTATGGGTAAGGGTAAATGAGATGTTGATAAGTTTAGAGCTAGAGTTAAAAGATGAAGAGTGCTTTTTGAAATTAATTGAGTTAATAAAACAGTTGCTCAAGAAGCATTTAGACAAGCTTCTTATAAATTACCAGTTTGAACAAGATTAGTAGAAAAATGAGAAGTAAGATAGAAATTTAGTAATTTAAAATATTAAAATGGAGAGACTTAAAATGAATGATCTTCTTCAAAAGAATGTAAAAGAGTTGGTTAACTTAAGAAAATCCTTGAAAGAAGAGCTTTTTAATCTTAAAATGAAAAATTCAATTAGATGACTTAAGCAAACTCATAAAATCTTATTTACAAGAAGAAATATAGCAAGAGTTAATACTGCTTTACATAATAAGATAAAAAATAACTAATGGCAATAATAAAATGAAAAAATATTAAGGAATTTGTATGAAGGGTTGTTACAAGCATTGATAAAACTGCCGTTGTTGTGGTAGAAAATGTGAAAGTGCATCCTTTGTATAATAAAAGATATGTTTATAAGAAAAAATTCCATGTTCATGATAATGAAAATCTTGCAGGTGTTTGAGACTTAGTAAAGATTAGAGAGTGCAAACCTGTTAGTAAATTAAAAAAATGGCAACTAGTTGATGTAGTTGAAAAATCAAGGATATAAGTTTATTAATTTAATTTTTTACTAAAAAAAATGATACAAAATGAATCTAAGGTTAAGATTATAGATAATACTTGAGCTAAGTCTTGAAAGGTAGTTAGGGTTCTTAAATGATCTTTTTGATGATTTGCTAAAATCTGAGATAAAGTTGTTGTTGCAGTAAAATCAGCAGCACCTAATTGACAAGTATCTAAAGGTGAAGTTTCTTGGGCAGTTGTAGTTAGAACTAGAAAAGAGACAAGAAGATCGGATTGAAGTTATATTAGATTTGAAGATAATGCTGTAGCTCTAATTGATAAAGAATGATCGCCAAGATGAAAAAGAATATTTTGACCTGTAGCTAAGGAATTGAGGTCAAAGTGATTTAGGCCAGTTGCAAATATAGCTGAAGAAGTTATTTAAAATTAATTTAATATTTAATTTTGTTAAAATGAGAAAAATTAAGTCTTGAGATAAGGTTGTAGTTATTTCTTGAGCATACAAGTGAAATATAACAACTGTTGAAAAGGTTGATTGAGTTAATGTTTACCTTAAGTGAGTGAATGTAAGAAAAAAAGCTGTTAAGAAACAGTGATTTGTTGAGAAAAATTTGCCAATTAATATATCTAATATTGCTCTTTACTCAGATAAAAATGAATGAGCAACTAAGGTTTCTATTCAATTAAAAGATTGAAAAAAAACTAGAGTTTGTAAAAAGACATGACAAGAGTATAGATAATTTATAATATAAAAAATTAATTATGAGTCTATATAATGATTTTAAAGAAAATATAGTATATAAGCTTAAAGATAAGCTTTGAAAGTCAAATGTTCTTGAAGTTCCTAGGATTCAAAAAGTAATAATTTCTATGTGAATTTGATCTCTTTCTACAAGAAAATGAGTAAAAGATTTTACTGATCTTATTTCAAATTTAGAAAAAATAACATGACAAAAGCCAACATTAGTAAATGCTAAAAAGTCTGTTTCTAATTTTAAGTTAAGAGAATGAATGCCTGTAATGCTTAAGACAACTTTAAGAAGAGAAAAAGCACATGATTTTATTGATAGAATGTCAAAATTAGTTCTACCAAGGGTTAGAGATTTTGATTGACTTAGTTCTAAAAAGTTTGATTGAAATTGAAATTATAACTTATGATTTGTGAACCAATCTGTTTTCCCAGAGTTGTCACCTGAAGAAATAACTACACCCTTTGGTATACAAGTAACTATAGTGACATCTACTACTGACGATTCCAATGCAAAGTCTCTACTTGAGGAAATGTGACTTATATTTAAGTAATTTATTTAGTTAAAAATATATAATGGCTAGGAAATCATTAATTGTTAAACATGCTAGATTAGAAGAAAAAAGAATTAAAAACCTTAAAGAAGGGAATAAGGTAAAGTGAGCAACTAAACACTATAATAGATGTAAAGTTTGCTGAAGAACTAGATCTTATATGAGAGAATTTTGAATATGTAGGATTTGTTTTAGAAAATATGCTAGACAATGATTAATTGCATGAGTTAGAAAGTCTAGTTGGTAATATGTATTTTAAATTTTAATTATTATTAAATGAGCTTTGTTAATTCTCCAATAACTGACCTCTTAATAAGAATAAAAAATTCTTATATGGCTAGAAGAAGAAAAATAGAATGAGTTTGATACTCAAAGTTTAAAGTTGAAATTTTATCTTTATTAAAAAGATATAATTTTATAGAAAATTTTGAACTAAATAAAGATGAAAACAACAGTATATCTATTTTTTTACATGAAGTAAGAGATCCGTCAGAGGATATTCCTGTAGTTAAAATTTTTTCTAAGCCTTCAAGGCGTCATTATGTCTGAGCTTCAGAAATAAAAAAGGTAGCTGGTTGAAGATGAATTTGAATTATATCAACAAATAAATGAGTTATGGCTTCACATGAAGCTTATTCAAGTAAATTGTGATGAGAGTATATAGCTGAGATTTATTAATTTAATTTTTAATAAAAAAAAATGTCAAGAATTTGAAAGCTTCCTGTTTCTCTACCAGAATGAGTAACAGCTGAATTGAATGGGTCTGAAATAAAGGTTACTTGACCTAAGTGAAACTTGTCTTATGTGTTTCCTTCTGAGGTTGATGTGGAATTGTCTGATTCTGCTATTAATTTTTCAATTTCTTCTGATGAGAATAAAAATCTTTGGTGATTAGTTAGAAGTATTGTTAATAATATGGTTGAATGAGTTAATAATTGATTTGAAAAAAGCTTGTTAGTTATCTGAGTTTGATATTCTGCAAAAGTAGAATGAAATACAGTTGTTTTAAACTTATGATATTCTCACCCTATTAACTTTAAATTGCCAGAATGAGTTACTGCTGCAGTTGATAAAGATTCAAAGTGAAATATTATTCTTAAAGTTATGTGAATTGATAAACAAGTAGTTTGACAAGTTGCAGCTAATATTAGAGAATTAAGAATGCCAGAACCTTATAAATGAAAATGAATTAGGTATCAGTGAGAACATGTGAAGATGAAAGTTTGAAAAACTGCTAAAAAATAATTTAGTTATTTTAATAAATCATAATGAAAAAATTATCAAATAAATTGTTTGAAAAGTCAAAAAGACATTGAATGAGAAAAAAGAGGTCTAATAAAACTATTAAATCTGTTTCTAATTTGCCTAGGGTAATTGTTAACAGATCTAATATATATATTTATGCTCAATTAGTTGATTCTAATTGAATAGTTATTGCTAGCTCTAATGATTTAAAAGGTATTTCTTGAACTAAAAAAGAAAGAGCTTATGAAGTTTGAAAAAATCTAGCATCAAAAATACTGGATAAGTGATATGATAAAATTGCTTTTGATAGAAATTGATATATATATCATTGAAGAGTTGAACAATTAGCTGAATGAATAAGAGCTTGAGGTGTTGTATTGTAATTTCAATTTTAAATTCTAATTAATCTAAATGGATAAAAAAGAAAAACAGTTTGAAGAAAGGCTTTTAGAAGTGAGAAGAGTTACTAGAGTTACTAAATGATGAAGACAGTTAGCATTTAGAGCAGTAATGGTTGTGTGAGATAAAAAATGAAAAATTTGACTATGAATTGCTAAGTCTCAAGATGTTATATGAGCTATACAAAAAGCAACTCACGATGCTTATAAAAATGTTAAGAATGTTCCGATAGTATGAGCTGAATCAGTTCCTTATCTTAAAACATTTAAGTATAAATCAGCAGTTGTTAGATTAATACCTGCTTGACCTGGTACATGACTTAAGGCATGATCATCTGTTAGGTCAGTTTTGGAATTAGCATGATATAATAATATCTTATCTAAGATAATTTGAACAAATAATAAACTAAATAATGCATTGGCAACAATTACTGCATTATCTTTATATAAATCTGTTGATGTTAAAAAAAAATCTGATAAATAATATATTTAAATTTTAAATAATATAAAATGTTAGTACATGAAGTTTTGTCTTGATCTTCTACAATTAAGAAGCCAAAGAGACTTTGAAGATGAAATGCTTCTTGAAAATGAAATTATTCTACAAGATGATTAAAATGACAAAAAGCAAGATCTTGACACAGAAAAAATCCATGATTCGAATGAGGTCAAACATCTCTTAATATGAGATTACCTAAACTGAGATGATTTAAAAGATACTTTAAGTTAGTAAAAAACTTTGAAACAGTAAATTTATCTGATCTTGAAAAATCTGATCTTGTGAAAGATTGAGAACTTATTAATAAAGATTTCTTAAAATCTAATTGATTTATTTCTAAATCATGACTTGTTAAAATTTTGTGAAATTGAGATCTTAATAAGAAATTAGTTTTTGAATGAATAGATTCTTATTCTGCATCAGCAAAAACTAAAATTGATAAATCAGGTTCTCAAGTAAAATAATTTATTTTTTGATAAAAGATAATGTTTAAAATATTCAATTACTTTTCAGAGATCTGGCAGAGTTCCTCAATCTTAAAAAAACTTCTATTTATGGTTATTATCTTAGCTATATATAGATTATTAGTTTTCATTCCTGTTCCTTTTGTTGATATAGATGCTTTTTATACAGCTACAATTGATAATACAGGTTGATTAGAGTTTTTTGCAATGTTAATGTGATGAACTCTTGAGCAGTTTTCTATAATAGCTGTTTGATTAATACCTTTTATTAATGCTTCTATTATTATGCAACTGTTAACTGCTGTTGTTCCAAAATTAGAAGAACTTAAAGAGCAATGAGATCAGTGAACAATGAAAATTCAACAATATACAAGATATTTAACTTTACCTCTAGCTTTTTTACAAGCTTTTTGAATGATTTTCTTTATAAATTCTGTTTTATGATGAAATGTTATTGATACATCAATTAATACATTGTTATTAGCAGCTTTTGTAATGACTGTATGAACAATGTTCTTAGTTTGGTTGTGAGAATTGATTACAGAAAAGTGACTTGCTAATGGTATCTCTTTGCTTATTTTCTCTTCAATCGTTGCTTGAATGACTTCTCAAATATATTGATATTTATGAGAGTCTTGAGTTAATATGTGATGAATTGTGTTATTCATGTTATCAATTGTTCTTGTATTAGTTATTTTAGCTGTTTTATTAATAAGGACAAAAAAAGAAATTCCAATTGTGTATGCAAGACAGTGACAAGTTGAAGATACTGCCACTTTGCCTATTCCTCTTAATCCAGTTTGAATGATTCCAATTATATTTGCAATTGCTTTTATCACTTTCCCTTATTTATTATCTCAGATTGTTACAAGATATTGATCTCAAAGTGAGTTTGTAACTAATATGTCTAATTGGATAAGTACTCATTTGAATATTTATACTGAACAGCCTTGAGTTATAGCTATAGTTGTATATTTTATTTTGATTGTTTTGTTTACATTCTTTTATACAATAATTATATTTAATCCTGAAAGAATGGCTGATAACATACAAAAGAGATGATGATTTATTCCTGGTATTAGACCTGGTGAAGAGACTTCAAAGTATATAAATCAAACTCTTTATCATTTGTGTTTTTGGTGATGAATTGGTTTGTGAGTAATTGGTATTTATACATATGTACTTTCTTATATTCCATTTATACAACAAGCTGCTCAAACATTATGAAGCATACCTGTTGTTGTTTCAGGAGCTTGAATAATTATTATAGTATGAGTTGTTCAAGATATCATTAATAAATTAAATGCTCAACTTGCAATGGAAAAATATGATAAAATTTAATTTATATAAAAAAACTTGATTATTAATCAAGTTTTTTTATATTTGTAATTAATTTAATTTTTTAATTTTTCTGATGTCTTTATATTTAAAATATCGTCCCTTTGATTTTAATACAGTTGTTAACCAATCTCATATTATTGATATTATAAGATATCAGGTTTCTTCTTGAAAAACAACCAATAATTATTTGTTTTTTTGATCTAGGTGAACTTGAAAGACAACTTTGGCAAGAATTTTAGCTAGAGCAGTTAATTGTCAAAATTTATCTGATTGAAATCCATGTAATAAATGTGAATCTTGTTTAGGTATTATAGATAATAAAAATATTGATTTTGTTGAAATTGATGCTGCTAGTCATACTCAAGTTGATAATATTAGAGAAGAAATACTTGAGAAAGCTATATATCCCCCTTCAAATTTATCTAAAAAGGTTTACATAATTGATGAGGTACATATGCTTTCTAAGTCAGCATTTAATGCACTTTTAAAGATAATGGAAGAACCTCCTTCTTATGTCTTTTTTATACTTGCAACAACTGAAATTAATAAAGTTCCTGATACAATTGTTTCAAGATCTCAAGTATTCAATTTTAAAAAGTTGTCACTTTCTGATATATGATCTAGGTTAGAATACATATCAGATAATGAGTGATTTAGTTATAATAAAGAATGACTTGATTTGATTGCATATTATTCTGATTGAGCATTAAGAGATGCGATTAAATATTTAGAACAAGTTAGTTCCTTCGGAGATATTACTGAGGAGAATGTTTCTAATTTTCTTTGAATTGTCTCTAGTTCTAAGATAGAGGAGTTTTTATGATTAATAATTTCTGCTGATTTAAATTCTTTAGATTCATTTATTTCTTCTTTATCAAAATCATGATATGATTTAATTGATTTTCTCAAGCAAGTTTTATTAAGAATTGATAATAAGTTCTTAGATAATCCTAAATTATATTCTGAATTATCTTGAATTTTGATTAGTATTCTTAAAGATTCAAAATCTTTTCCAAACTTAAACTTATTAATTAAATCATACTTATTCAACTATATTAAAAAAAGCACCTAATAAGGTGCTTTTTTATTAATTATTTTGATTTTTTGCTCTTTCTATAAAGTTTTTTGCATTTTCAATGTCTTCTTCATTATAATCTTTCATAGAACTTTCTATTAATGATAAAGCTCTACTTGCAAATCTAAATGCTCTTTCATTTCCATCCTGTCTTGAATTTAATATTTCTTTTTTTGCTTTTTCTTCAAGCTCTTTAAGTTTATCTATTTTTTCTTGGTCTAAGTCATCTTGCATATCATCTTGGTCTAGGTCATCTTGCATATCATCTTGGTCTAGGTCATCTT
>CAZACQ010000023.1:0-11298 GCA_964483725.1 uncultured Candidatus Peribacteria bacterium
AATGATATTTGGAGTTTGTAAGTAGTGGAAAATATAGACTTTTATAATGTAAAACTTTAAAAATATGAAAATAGTAGTATTAGACTTTAATGACTGAAAGATAAAAATACTTAAAAATGTTAAAGAAAACATACAAGTTGATGAAGCAGAAGAATTATTGTATAGGAAATATAATCTTAAAAGTTCAAGCATTGAATTTATGATTGTTCCAGATATAGAAATAGAAACAATAGGCTAAAAAACTAAAACTTCAATTAGAAGGTCTTGAATCCTGCAAAGCCACTTGATTTTGGGTAAATAAATCCAAAGATCATAATTTTCTACTAATAATGCACGAGCATTTATTTGTTTTTCAAAAGTAAATTTAATTTCTTATAGTATTACAGAAAATTTACTGTAAATACTTTATAGTAAAATATTTACAATAGTAATCTTGTATTTTTTACAACATTTTACTAAAATAATTGCAACATTTAAATGTAGGTATAACAAAAAATGAGAAGAAAATATATTAAAAATTTAATTTACTAAATAATTTTTACCTGAAATAAAAGACAAATGAAAATACACATACTAAACCTTAGTAACACACCAGCTTATATACAAGAAGATGAAATAAACAAATGATTAAATTTTATTAAGCAACATTGATTTGAATATAAGTTTTATGAAGATACATTGTATGATAGTAATAAATGAATTGAAATTTTTAATGAAATTATAGAATCAGACCAAGAATCTATTATTTTATTTACTTCTTGATGATTTGATTCTGTAAATAAGCTGAAATACTTAACAAGAAATGTATGAAATTGAAATAAATATTTACTTTGATTTAGTGATTTGCTTCATATACAATACAGATATATAGCTTATGATAATGTTTTTAATATATATTGAATAACACTTAGAAATATATTTGAACTTAAAAAGAAAGAGATAAATGCTTTATTTAATTTTTATAAATATTGAAAATTTGATTTGTCAGAATTTTTAGATGAAAATTTGTATAATTGAGAAAAGCTTATTGGCTGACATATAATGATATTTTCTCTTTTTTATGATCATTTTGAACTGCCATTAGATAATATGAGTTTATTTTTAGAAGCTCATTGATTGGAGTCTTATTATATTAATTATTTATTTGATGTTTTGAAATATAAGTGAGTCTTGGATAGGATAAATTCTATAGTTTTATATAAAGATATGTATGAAAATGAAGCTATATATAATCATATAAGAGATAGTTTTGATGGAAATATAATTAAATATAGCAATGAAATGATTATTGTAGCTATTCATTAATTTATTTTAAAAACTTTTCTTTTATTTTTTTTACCATCACTTTAAAAATACTATCAGTATTCATATCTTCTAATTTTTCTCTAGAATCAGACTCCAAGGTTCTTTTTTCATCAGTTTCAAAAATTCCTTGTTCATCACTTTCTAAGATTTGTTTTTCATCTAAATCTTTTCTAAGCTTGCTAATAATTAAGTCTTCGGCATTTCTATCTACTTGTATAGGAAGATTTCAAGATTCCATACTTTCTATAATATCTTCTGTAAGACTTATTTCTTCCATCATATGGTTTGCTAACTTTGTTGGGTCCAAGAAAGTTGTTTTTATACTTCAATCTTCATCATATGCATATATTTTCATATAACAATGTTTATATCTATCTCATATATTTTGATCATCATATCATACATATATATTCTTAAATTTTTCTGGATATTCTATCATAAAATAGTTTTTTAGTACTTGTAATGTCATTCAAGTATAATCAGTACATTTACCACTTACATTATCACAAGAAAATCACTTCAAAACTCTTTCTACTCAATCATCTAAATTTTCATAATCTTCTATTAGATATCTTGCTATATATGCAGCTAGTGCTATAATTTCTTGGCTTGTAAATTCTTCTATCTCTTTATCAATTTTGCTTATCCATGATTTTTTTAGTTTTTTATCAGTTTTTATTTTTCAAATAAGAAAGTCTATAAGCTGATGAAATTCCTCAAAGTTTTGAATAGGAACTAATTTATTTATATCTTCCTGTGAAGTTCATATTGCTGTTTGTAGTAGTAGCTGTTCTAATCACCAAAATATTTCTTGTTCATTTTCATTGTTTGGAGTAAATGGATTTAAAGCATCTATCTTCTTAAGCTCTCTTTTTTGCAATTCAAAAGCTTCAGATTCATCCAAACTTCTAGTTCCAAAAAAATCTTTTGGGTCTACTACTTTTATTGAAGTTACAGTATTGAAGATGCTTATACAAATATGTTTCATTAATTTTAGCTTATTTAATGCATCTTGTTTTTCTTGGTTAAGTTTAGTCTTGTTTTTAGAGTGGGTGTCAAATTCATTTTCGCATATATTTACAAAAGCATCATAGTTTTTAAGGAAGCTTAAAAAATCTATATCAATATATCACTCAGTTATTGATTGATTTACTCATAAATCTCTTAGTGCTTTAGAGATTTTATCTGCAAGAAGTTTATTATTGAAAACTGCTCTTTGTTGAAAATGAAGTTTTCATTTATGTATTCCTATAGCCATGTGTTCTCAAAAGAACTCTTTCATTGTTCAATCCAAATCAAAATCCAATGGGAAAGAACCAAATCATTCACTAAGTTTAAGAAAATACTTTTCTGGATCTGCTTGAAAATCTGATATAGAAATAACTCTAGAAAGATAAGTAAAATCTGTTCTATTTCATAAAGGAGTTAATCAATATTCTTTTATTAATCTATTTGAATCTTGTATTATTTCCTGACTTGAAAAAGTTTTTCAGTTTCTAGAAAGTCAGCTTCATCAATTTATACTACTAGCTAGTTTTTCCTTTGTTTCTTCTATTGTTTTAGATCTTTTAATTTCTGTTTCTGTTCTTTTATCAATTATTTTGTTAAGCTTGCTATTATTCATATCTTCAATTCTTTTTTTTGGCATTGAGAGTGTTTATTTATATAAAGTAATAATCATTTGTATTTTACAAAATCCTTCATCCTCAGTCTATAGTTTTTTGTCAAAATAATTTTCTAGGCTTAGTAATTTTCCATGAAATTTCATTTTCTATAATATTGCTGTCTTTTTCAGATAGTTCAAACTCAAATTCATCAGCTTTTTTGAATACAAACTGCATATTATCTAAGTCATATAGAGTATGTTTTGTTTTTTCTTTATCATTGGCAAAATTATATTGAACCCACAATAGGTTTTTTCCAGATTTAGATCTTTTAACTAATGATGCTCAATTTGGTATATGTTCTGGTTCATTTTGTGTGTTTGGATTGTATGCTACTATTAAATCTTCATTATCTTTTTTTATCCTTCATCTAAACAATATTGTATTTCAAACTTGTTCCAAATCTCAAACTATATTAAAGTATCCAAGCCACCTTGTATTTTCTCAATCTTTACTTATGTAATAATAAGATTGATAATATTTATCTTTTTTAGTTGCTCATAGTTTATAACATCAATCAATATCAGTTTCTTCAAAACTATAAAATCAATTTAGTAAGCATATATTACTTTCTTCTCAGTAGTATCTATATGCTACATATTTTTCTTTTAAGGGATGGTATCATATATAAACCACTCATCTTTGTTCTATTACTTCATATATTTCGCTTTCTTGATCTCATTCATTATTTTCTTTTTTTCCCAAAACAAGATAAGTTTTTCAATTTGCTTCTTGTAAGCTATTAATACCTGGATTTGTAGTTAAATGTGAAATATTTTGTAGATATTCTTCAATTTTTTGGAATCTTTTAATTTCTTCCTCACTAGCTTCAGCTTTCAATTTTCTTATTGTGTCTAAAGCTTCTTTTGGCAAATCTTTAACTAGTGTGTTTCCAAGTTTATCTTGAATAGTTTGAATTATTTCTGTTAAAGATATATCAGTATTTCAATTTTTTATTACTTCTAATGTTTCATTTGTGGAAATCTGTTCTGATTTATTCATAGTATAAATGTAAAAAATAAATATTAAGGATATATAATGATAATAGTTAAATTGTCAATATCTTAATAATTATCTGTGAATTCTTATAGTTCATTTTTAAATTGAAAAAATTATTGTTGAAATTATATCAATATTTTGTATATTGTACTGATAGTGTCAAATCATATATTTTAAAACTTAAACAAGATATATTAAATAAAAATGTCAGAAATTGAATATAAAAAATTTTGGGATAATATGTCTAAACATTATCCTGTATCAAAATGAGATATTAGGCTGCCTATAGCTACTAAATTATTAACTCATGATTCTATAAATCCAGACTTATTGATAAATAATTGTAAAAGTATACTTGAAAAAATTATTGCTATAGATAAATCTAAAAAAATAAAATTTATGCATCAAAATCAAGAAGAAGTTATAGAAAATTTATTTGAAAATGATTATACTTGATCTGTTAGGTTTGATTGTATGTTGGATCAAAACAATAATATCAAAATTATTGAAATGAATGCTGATCATCCTGATTGATTATTAATGCATGATAATACATATTCTGTTTTATCAAATAAAGAATTTAATTTACATAAAAAAAACTTTTTGGAATTTTTTGATAAAAATGAGAAAATATTTATTCTGTATCCAGAAGGGGCTTTTTTTAAAGATTCTTATTATACTGAATATTATTTTTTGAGAGAAAATTGATTTGATGTAGATATATGAACTTTTTCTGATTTGGAGTTTGATAACAATAAAGTTTATTATAAATGAAAGAAAGTAGATAAAATAAGGAAGTTATTAGAAGTATCAAAATTGGCTCCTGAAATTTGGAAAAGTTTTCATAATCGTGATATTAAATTTGTTAACACTTTTGATATAAGGTTATTAGGCTATAAAGACTTGCTTTCTGAAGTGGAGCATCCATATATATTGGAAAAATTAGATCTTAATGAAGAAAATAAAAACAAGATACTAAACAATAAGGATTCTTATGTTATTAAAGCCTCAAATTGAGTAGAATGATTTGGTATACATATAGGTAAAGATATAAGACAATCAGAATGGGTTAAGATTATTGAAGAAAATTTAAACAAAAATTTTATAGCACAAGAATTCTTGCAAGCACAAAAATTTGAAATAGATTTTTTTGAAAATGATAATATAATAAGAAAGAATCTTTATTTTGATGTATGTCCTCATTTTTTTGTGAAAAATTGAAAAATTATCTCTGAGTGATTGGTTTTAGCAAGATTTTCAGAAAATAAGATACTTAATGTAGCTAAGTGATGAGGAATATGATATTTGAGAACTATTTAGTAATATTATACTTTATTAATATTTATTCACTGTAGTAGATCTTGTTTGTTTTCTTGAGTTTTTTATGTTTGATTATTACTTATGTTTAAAAAAATTTTAAAAACCATCTTTGTTGATAATAAGTTTACCATAGCAATAAGAATAATACTTTTATTAGCAATTGCTGCATGAATATATGAACAAAATTGGATGGCAATTTTTGTAAGTATATTAGCTTTTGCTCTTACTTATTTTCATTTCTTTTTTGTTAAATATAATATTGTAATTCCTAGAGACTTTCAAATAATAATAGTTTTTTTTATATTTGCTTCTTTATTTTTGTGAGAAGTGCATAATTATTATGAAAGATTTTATTGGTGGGATGATGTTTTACATTTATTTTCGTGATTAGCACTTTGATTTGTAGGTTTTTTAATATTGTATGTGTTTTATAAATCAGGTAAGTTTCAAGCTCCTCCTTCTATAATTGCAGTTTTTGCTTTCTCATTTGCATTAGCTTTATGAGCACTTTGGGAAATTTTCGAATTTTTTATGGATGAATTTTTTTGATTAAATATGCAAAGAGCTAGAAATCTGGAAGAAGTATATTGAGTTTTTGATACAAGATTATGAGTTAGAGATACTATGTCAGATCTTATTTTAGATGCTGTTGGTGCACTGATAGCATCTGTATCTTGATATATATATTTAAAAAAGTGAGAAAGTTTTCCTCTTTTTGATAAAATGTTAAAACAGTTTGAGTCTGCTAATAAAAGCTTGTTTAAAAAATAACTTTTGATTGAAATATACTAAAAAATATTTATAAAATATTAATTTTAATATAAAATCTATAATTCATGTCACGTACATTTTGATATAAAGATTTTTGGACAAGAACAGTTATCTTATTTAATGGTTTAATTTTAATTTTTCTTTTAAATTATTTTCTATATATATTGCTTACTGATTGAGATAATATTTGATTTTATTTAATTGCAATTTTACTTTTATGACTTAGTTTTTGGTTTATCATTAGATTGATGAACTGACTTTTTTATGATTTTGAAGATGACTGAATCAAAATTGTACTACCTAATAAAAAATCTCATTTTTTACCCAAAAATGATATAGTGAAAATTGAAAAAATAGACAAAATCCCTTTTTGGTATGGTATATGAATTAAGTATAATATCTTTACCAAAGATATAATGTTTACAACTTCATTCAAAAATTGATATAGGATTATTATGAATGATTGAAGGTCTATAATAATTACTCCCAAAAAGGATGAGTTTGTTTATTCAAACTTTAAATCAAAATTAACTTAGCTTTTAATACTTTAAAAAACAACATGAAGAAATTATTATTTATACTATTGTTTGTATCAACTTTATTTTGATTTGCTAATGCAAATTGTGTTGAATTCTGAGATTCAGAAATATGTATTGATGTTAAAAATAAATGAAACTGAAATTATGAATTAGAAAGGACATACAATACAAATGATTCTGATTGAGTTGTTATTTTATCATGTGAGATATTAACTCCAGATGGTAGAATGAGATCTGTTTGAACATGTGATTGAAGCTTTAATTATTCTTGAAACTGATATGAAGCAGTTAGATATTATATAAGTTATTTTGATGAAAGAAAAACACTAAATACTAATGTTAACTTTTTTTATTTAACTAGTTCCCAGTATTCGGAGTTGAAATCTGTTTATACTATGTGGTCAAGTTTAGTTAGCACTTTAGAGTCTAGGTATTCTTCATTATATAGAAGTTCTGAATGGATTACAAAATCAGACGATGTATATAATACTATGTCAAATATCTTAAATTGAAAAGAGTCTAATATAAATAATTATTCTCAATTTCAAGATATGGTAGTTGATTTTGTTCAGTTAACTATATCACTTAGATAAAAAAAATTACTAATTAAATAAAATAAAATGAAGAAAATTGTACTTTTATTATTATCTCTTTTTACATTTTTAATTGCTTCATATTCATATGCTGATATAAATAATGAAATATCAGTACTTGAAACTGAAGTGAGAGAGTTGTATTTTGATTTAGATGAAGCTGAGAGAGAATTATTTTTAGAGTTTAGAAGCTTGATGGTAGATGCTTTATCAAATGAGGATGATCCTGAATTACTTAATTCTTTACTTTTGACAGTTAAAGAAGTCATCTATTCTAGAGATCATTGAAATTTGGAAGAGCTTATGCTTAAATTTACAAAAGAATGAATTATCAAAAGAATTAGATTTTTGTGATGAGATATATCTAATGATTATTATGAAATAAATCAAGATTCTTTTGATGTTTCTGACTATAGATCTGAATCTACTCAAGATTTTTATCAAAAAAAATATGATAATAGATTAAAAGAGTATGATGATCTTATTTTAAACTTTCAAAGATCAATGCTTGATGAACTTCATACAATTACTGAAGTTGTTGATAATTGATATGAGCTGTGAGATAGTTTTGTATTAGACTATGAATTTGATTTATTACTTGATATTGTTTGAGACTTCTCATATAATATTGATTTATCATTTGCAAATGAGCTTACTTCAGACTATATATCAGATAGACTTAAATCAGAGCTTGATTTTTATCTTAGTATGATTACTGATTTACCTGATTTATATGATGCTGATATTGAATTCTCAGCTGATTTTATTCTTGATTGAGATGAAGCTTATGTTAAGGTAAATAATTATGATTTGTCTGATATTATTGATGACTCTCAAGATGAAGATCTTGAATATATTGTTAGTATATTTGAAGAACTTGATTGAGATTATTTAAAATTAGATGAAGAATATGTTCCTAGTCAAAATTTTGATATTTCACAAATTGAGTTAGATGAGATATATTATTATGAAAAAAAATTGGAGGATTTATATGATTTGATTTATAATGAACCAATATTTTCAGTTTATGAGGAATTGTGAGATTGATCTTATAAATTATTTTACAATAAAAATATAATACCTGTTGCAGAATTGGTAGATCAACATGAATATGATTATGATTATGATGAATTTCTTGATGATTTTACTAGAAATTATAGGAATAATGATTTAGTTATGAATGATTTATCTAATTGAAAATATTCTTTACAGGATAGGTATGATGAATCAGATGATTATGAATTTGTTTTTTCTGAAAATTGACTAGAAAGAATTTATTTTCCACATTATGATAGATGGTCTTGAGAAGAAGTATGATTTTTTGAATACTCTAAGTCTGGTTTAGAAGATGGCTATAATATTCAAAATTATTATGACTATTGATATTGAGATGAAGTTAATTTATTGTTATGATATGATGTTAATAATTCAGCATTGGATATTGATATCTTGCTTGAGACTTATTTCCTTGATATAAATTCAGAACTAACAATATCTAATGATTGATTTCAATTAAATGCTAGTTCCACAGATATAAGTGAAGACTTTAATCAAGATTTATCTTTCTTTTTGTGAATCAATCCATGACTTGAATCTATATCATTAGATATTAATTCTAGTTATGATTTTCAAGATCAAAACAATATTGCTATTACAGTGCCAAATAATTACAAAACAGTAAATGATATAAGTGTAATAAGAGATCATATGTCTAATTCAAGGGATATGACAAGAAGATCAGAGTTGAATCAATTGAGTTCAGCACTATCAAGTTATTGACGAACAAATGCAGTTTATCCTAGTGTTGACTGAGAATTTGTAGAAGTGAAACAAATAGAAGACTATCTACAAGAGCATATTTTTAATATGCCTTATTGAGAAGCTGACTACGATTATTATTATATAGATCTAAAATCAAGATGATCATTGAGTGCTTGATATGCATTGCTTACTAAAGTAGAAAATGAAGAGAATTGAAACTTTAGTGCAGATAGTATTTCTCAGATAAATGATTTTATGGAATCGAAAGATTATGAATCAACTGATATATCACAAGAGCTTTGAAATTCTTGAAACTTTTATATACTGGTTAACTAAGATTTACTGTTTCATATACTTAAATGTTAGAAGTTAAAGATTTATCATTTTCATATAATAAAAATTGAGATCCTTTTTTTGAAGGTCTCAATTTTTCTGTTAATAAATGAGAAATCTTGGCTATTTTTGGTAGATCTGGTTCTGGAAAGACAAGTTTATTACAAATTATAGCAAGTTTGATAAAACCTAGATCTGGTAATATACTCTATAAATGAAATGATGTTTTGAATTCTTGATTAACTTATCTTTACAAATTTAGGTCTGAGAAAATATGATTTGCTTTTCAAGATTTTAAGCTTTTGGAAGATTTTACAGTTTATGAAAATGTTTGTATACCTTTTATGATTTCAAATAATATTAAAGATGAAAATTGGTTAAACAAAATATTTCACACATTTGAAATTAATGATATTTTGGATAAGAATATTAAAAATATAAGCTGATGAGAAAAAGAAAGAGTATCTATTGCTAAATCTTTTGCTAATAAACCTGAAATTTTACTTTTAGATGAGCCTTGAACTTATCTTAATAATTCTCTTAAGTTAAAGGTTTTTGATTTTATAAAAGCTTATTCAAAAGATAATATAGTTGTTGCTGTATCTCATGATGACTATTTTATAGACTATTTTTGACTTGATTTGTATGAGTCTAATTGAAATTTAAAATTTTATAAAAATTGATTAAATGTTTCTTAAAAATCTTACTAATGATTTTAGATCTAATTTTTTTAAAAATATTATTGTAATAGTAACTCTATCTATAGTTATGTTTTTTTCTTTGGCTTTATATATTCTTAATGAAAATATAAATAATTTTATATTTGACTATACTTGAGTTAGTTCATGAATTGAAAATCCTAATTTGGTAGAGGTTAGAACTTCTCAGTCTGTTTTTACAACTGAAAATTGAACTTGAGATGCTGATATAAAGTCTTTAACTTGAGATGAATTAATTGATGAGATCTATTATTTTTATACATTATCAATTCCTAATACTTTTTATATTAATCTATTTTGAACAGAGCTTAAAAGCGATTTTTTATTGTATTCTGCTTCTGATGAATTGTTTTCAAGTTTTGATAAGGAATGAGAATTAATACCAATGTGAATATCTCAAAGAATATTAGATATTTATAATCTTGAACTTGCAAGGAGTCCATTGTTCCCAAGTTTGTCCAAACAGCAACTTTCTTTTCTAAATTTTGATATTAAATTTAATCATTCTAGTATTTTTAATATTGATGATAATTATATTGAAAAATCTTGAAAAATAGAAGTTGTAGATGATTATTTCCCTATGTTATGAGTTACTATACCTTATTCTTTATCCAAAGAAATTACTCAAGAATTATGAGTATCTCAACCTCAAGTAAATAGGGCTTTAGTTTTTTTGGAAAGTGAGGATTATATAGACAAATTTGAAGATCGTTATTCAGATTTGGATACTCAAAGTGCAATATGACAATTAGAAGATGTTTATAATAGGCTTTTTGTAATTCGTGCTTTCTTTTTTACAATATTTTCTTTTATTGTTGTTTTATTATTTAGTTTTTTATTTTTTGTTATACATAGTATTATATATGATAATAAAAAAATGCTTGAAGTTTTTAGAAGTCATTGAGCAAGTAAACTAAAAATATTTAATATTATCTATTTTAAAATTTTATATTACTTTCTATTAGCAAGTTTTATTTTTTATATACTGGTGTATATTTTTAATAAATTTTTCTTATATATTTTTAATAATTATGTTTATTCTAATTATCAACTTGAGATTTGATTTGTTTGAGCATCTTATTATACAGTCTTATTCTTTTCTTTGCTATTTTTGCTTATGATTACTTTAATTGTTATATTAGTATCCAAGAAGGAATTTAGCAAAAAATTTATTTTTGAATATTAATTTGTTTCTGTAATAGCAACTTTAAAATGTCAGTAAAAAAACAAAAATAGAATTGTCAGTTTTTAGTATAATAAATTAGCTAATAATATCAAATAATATTAATTTGTT
>CAZACQ010000024.1:0-9422 GCA_964483725.1 uncultured Candidatus Peribacteria bacterium
GATAGCACCTACAGTATATATATGCTATAAAAAATTTCAATAGAAAATTTTAATTTTATTTATAAAATTGGTTTTTGTTCAGCTATACTTTTAGAATTATTAAATATTAGTATTTCCAAAAAAATCCTACACATTAGAAACAGGATTATTTTAGAAAACTATCTAGTTGTTAAGGAACTAATATTAAATATCTATCTTATCATCTAAAACTTGAAATTTACTTGAAAAATTATCTTTCAATTTGAATAAAAATTCCTTGTCATATGAAACAACATCTATTCATTCAATAGCTATAAACATTAACAAGGAAATCAAGTTTATCATCAAATAAAAATATTAAAGAATTAGAAAATAGCATATTTGGAATTAAATCTCAAGAGTCATCATTTATAGATATGTCACTTAGAAAAACAGCTTCTTTTTTTGAAATATTATTCACAAAAATATGTCAAAATAAATTTGTTTCTAATCTTTCAATTCTTTTATCAATTGATTCACTAAAAAACTGTAATAGATTTAGTTTTTCTAAATTATCTAATTCCATTTTCCTTATTTTTTTTGAATTTCAGGACCATAACATAATCAAAGAATAAATATGCTTTTTATCAAATAATGTATTTAAAATAAAATCTTTCCCATCTTTTCTGTCTTGAGGTGTATTATTAAACATTACTCTTAATCTAGGAATATTACTCCATGGAAGATAATCAAGATTTAGATTAGTTTTCACCTTTCAACTTTCAACTATTGTGGTTGCAAGACCAAAATCATTGTATTCAATTCTTTGTTCATATTCATTATTTGAAATCTTTGTTGGCTGTCATAATTCATTGTATTCATACTCAGTTACTTTGTTTCATCTTTCAATGCTTACCAGTCTATCAAAACCATCATAATCATATTCTGTTTTAACTCAATCAACAACTTCTTTGATTAAATTTTGATTTTTGTCATATTTAAATTCAACTACTCTTTGATTTGAATCACCAGTTTCTGTGATTTTTGTAATATTATCAAATTGATTATATTCAAACTCTTGAATTAATCCATTTGGATAAATAATTTTTGTAATATTTTCATTTCAGTCATATTTTATTTCACTTGCATTTGCTTTGTTTACATTTTGATAGGTAATAGTCTTTACAGGATTGTCCAACAAATCATACTCATTTTCGCTTAATAGTTTTTCTCAATCTTCTCCAATAATCTTTTCTGACAATAAGTTATTATTTTTATCATATTCAAACTGATTAACAACTCATTCTGGACTAGTAGATTCTATTAAATTAATAAATCAATCATAATCTAAATTAGTTTTGTTTCCATTTCAATCTAGTATTTGTACAACATTACCATAATCATCATAAATAAACTCGTTTACAATTCTATCATCTCAACTTCCTCTTAAAATTTTGCTAATTTGTCAATTTATGTATTCAAATTGAGTAATATTTCACTCAGGATCAATTTGTTTAATTAAATTTCAATTATTGTCATATTCATAACTTGTTATTAACTTATTTCAATCTCATTTTTGGACTGATTTTGTAATATTTCACTTTTCATCCAAAGTATTTTCTATCACTAATCAATTTGGATGAATAATCTTAGTTGGTATATCAAATTCAGATTTGTACTCATATTTAGTTACTAAATCATCATTACTATCTTCCGTATTAATATTTTCTTTATGTCTTTCTTCTATCAGTTGTCACTTATCGTTATAAGCATAACTAATCCCATTTCCTTTTGGAAATATTTCTTTTATCACTTGTCCTTTGTCGTTATATTCATATTGATAAGAAGCAGTTCAATCTTCTGTGAAAACTTTTCTTTCTAGTACATTTCACATCTCATCAAAACTATATTCAGCTTTATTTCACCTTCTATCCGTGATGTTATTTTTCACAACTCTTCAATCATCAACTTCATAATCATATTCAATCTTTCAGTTACCAAATATTTGATATTCAACTCTATTATCTTCATTGTAGCTGTTTTCTACATATACTTGTCATTCACTATCTATAAGTTTTGTTAAGTTGTGATTTAAGTAAATATCATCTTTGCCACTATCATACTCAAAAACAATATCTTTGCTTTCTCAATCTTTGTTAAGAGTAATTTTCTTTAAATCATATTTATTACCTCCTTCTTCATCTTCACCATAATAAGTAAATTCAATACTATTTTGATTAAAATCTATAACTTCAGACAGTCTATCATTTTCATTATAATTATAATCAATCTCTCTTCACAATGTATCTATTAATTGAGTTAATTGATCATCTTCATTGTATTGGAAGTTTAGTTCATTTCAGTTTTTGTCTATAATTGTATTTATTTTGTTATTATCCCCAAATTTGTAAGTTTTTCAATTATCAAAATTTATTTGATAAGTTCCATTATCTTTCACAAGCTGAGCATTTATTAACTCATTGTAAGCTTCTCAATTTTCATCTAATGTAAATTTACTGGCTCAAAGTTTTCAATTGTAAAAACTTATTTGGTCGTCATCTTCAATTAGATATATATTATAATTATGGTCCCAATTTACTCATACAGGTCAATTAAAAAATGTACGACTTTCGTAAACCAAATCAAGATTGTAGTCCATACCTTCTCATGGTATATGGAAGAATATATTTTTATAACCAAATCATCAGGTCCTAATATCTACTGGATCTCATTCATGATTTTCTTTAACATCATTCTCCTTCAATATATCTATATTATTATCTATTCTTATTTGATTATCTCACTGTCAATAATAAGCTCAAGCCAGTGCTAATTTTTCATCTTGAGGTTTAGGATTTAAACTTAATGATTCATAATCAATCTCATCAGGATCATAATTTTTTATATAAATTAATTTATTTTTCAAAAATTCAGTTTTTCATCTATTACCATATCACCATTCTACAGTTTGTTTAGTAGCTAGTACTTTTCATTTTCATAAATTATATTCTATATAAACCGGTCTATCTTTATTGTCTGTAATTATTGTGTGGTATTCATCCGGCAAATCATAAAAATATCAGTGAGTACTATTATTCCATCAATCAAAATAGTTAGAATCTTTTATTTCTTCTCATCAACCTTCTCCTGTTATTACAGGGTGGTTCTGATTTACAATGTTTAATTTATCAGAATAGTTAGTATGAGATCAAACTCATCATGGCAATATTCAATCAGAATTTCATCATGCCCGGCCCCTATCTGTTGCATTTGCAAGTAGTAATCATCATTCTTTTACAAAGTTAGCAAGTTTTTCCTGATTTTGACTTTTTCTGAGATTGTTATAAAAAGAATTTGGCTGATCTGATGCGATTATTATTACTTTATAATCATTTAAATCAAGTCATTCTTAAAAGAACTAGAATTTTTCAAATCATATTCCAGTCAAATCTTATCCATAGATTGTATGTTTGCATCTAATCCCCAGGGTAATATATCCTGTAATAATAAAGCTTCTGAATCTTGTTCAAAATTAGACATAATAAAAAAAGTCCCCGAATTTCTTTCATTGTTAGAAATTTCTTTAGGACTTTTTTGGGGTTCATAATTTTCTGGCACTTCAAGAGTATTTATTTTTGAATCTTTTTCATAAGCATATATTTGAGTATGAATTAAAAGACTTCAAAATACTATAAATCACAGCATATACAATACTTTTTTCAGATTATATTTTTGCATTTTATTTATTTTAATAAAATAGAATACACATATTTTATATACAATAAAAAGTATGTCAAGCCTAAAAGGCTCTATTTGAAAAATATAGTAGATTTTTATTTTTTATTAAACATCCTATTAGTTAATCAAAGATAAAAATATTAATTAATATTAGAAATGATTAATAAAAATAAATAAGTTACAGCCTTTATCAACTATTTTATATGTACTTCTCAATCCCATATATCCATTTCTTGAATTTGAGTACTATGTGTTACTACATAAAATTTCATATCCATCATATGTACAAAATCTTCTATCAAACTAGAAACCTTACCAATTGTATCAAAATCCAAATTATTTATTGTTTCATCTAAAAATAAGAATTTGGTTTTAAGCAATGATGATACAGACATTATCCAAACAAGCTTCAAAATAGTTCTTTGACCTCAACTCAATGATTTTACCGGTCTAATTCCTAATTTATCCAAGATATTTATATCCAATTCTAACTTATCATTTGATTTCTTTACAAGATCAAATTTGATTTGATAATCAACAACTTGCGATAGATATGAATTCATAATATCTTCAATTTGCGGCAAAAAATCTTCCAACACAATCAACATAAGCTCTTTTGAAAAAATTCAATACAAGTCATTTATAATTTTTTCATCTTCTTTTAATTTATTTACTTCCAATTGTTGCTTTTTGAAATCTCAAATCAAGTCTTGTATATAGTATATGTATGTTTTAATATTATCTAGCTTCTCTATTCTATTATTAATCAAAGAAATATCATTAAACTCAAACTGAGATTTTTTATCTTCAAGTCTTTTCTCTATTTCTAATTTTTTATTTTCATTTTCTTTGTTTTGCTTTTTTAAGCTATCAATTTCTGCAGAAATTAGAGACAATTTTTCTTTATAAGATTGAATTTCATCAATTTGTCATTGTAATAAAGATATTTCTTTATCAGTTTTTTTTATTTTTTCATCATATTCCAAATATTTTTCATAGATTTCTTTAAAATTTTTTCGTTCTACTTTCTTGAAAATTTCTGATAGTCAATTAAGTTCTTTTTCTATATTTTCTTTAGATTTATATATTTCAGATTTCTTTTTATCATAATTTAAATTCTTAATTTCATTATTTATTTCTTTCTTTTTTTCTTCCAAATCAGTAAAAAAATCTTCAAAATACTTTCTTGAATTTTTCTGAAGGTCTGCAATTTTTCTCTCTAATTCAATTTTTTCATTTTGCAAATTTTCTATAGTTTTTGATGTATCTAGTAAAGTAAAAGACTTACTAATTGTCCCTTTCAACTCATTAATACTATCTAATTCTTCCTTCAAGTCTTTAGCAAATTCATTATCTTTGTTTGAATCATAAATCTTATTTGTGTATAGAAGTATTTTATCAGCAGAGTTTGATAATTTATCAGCAAATAAAGAGATTTCATCATAGTTTTTAATTTTTTCTTCAAAAGATTTTATTCTTGTCTCAATATTGGAAACTTCATTTTGTAAATTTGATAATAAGTTTATTTTTTTTTCTTGAAATAAGTCATAATAGTAAGTTCATTCTTTTATTTCTAAATCTGAAAGCTTAGAATTTAAAGTGGAATATTTTTCATCAAGCATAAGCATTTCTTTGGATAAAGATTCTTGCTTGGATCTAAGTTCTTTTCATTTATATATTAATTCTTGCAATATATCATTTACTTGATAAATAGTATCAACTTCATATCAAATAGATTTTAAATAGTCAAAATCTACTTTTTTTAATAAAAGTTTTTGTTCATTTTCTAGTAATTCTTTTTGAGTTTTTAGCTCATCCATTTTTTTAGGATCAATATTTTTTATTTTATTATTTAATTCATTATATTCTTTATTTTTAGCAAATATAGTTTTGTTAATATCATCAATATTTTTGGAAGTTTCAGATTTTTGATTATCTAAGGACTCTATTTCTGCCACATATTTTTGATACTTTTCCTTTTCTTTATCCAACTTTTCTTTTTGGTTTATTATATTATCCAAAAAAGATTCTTGAAAATCAAAATCTAAAATACAAATACTATCCTTAACAAATATTATATCTTCTAAGTAATTTAAATTATCTTCAGATAGATTTGATTTTATATCTTTATCCAACAAATCTAATATAGAATTGATATAATTTCTAAGCTTTGAATCAAAATTAGAAGTATCTTTTTTTAATTTTAATTTTAGCTGTATTTCTTTTTTTTCTTGCTGGATTGTTTCTTTTGCATCATCTATTCAAACTAAATTAAATATATTTTTGAAAACATTTATTCTATCTACAGGAGTCAAATCAAATATATTTTCTCATTCTTGCATAAGAAAATTAGTATTCAAAAAAACCTGTCTTGGTGGTATCAAAGTTTCTAATGTTTTTTGCAATTCTTGTTCAAGCTTGAATTGAATATGTTCAAACTCTAGATCTAAAATATGATCTGAGAAATCCATATCAAAATTTAAAACATCAGACATACTATTTAAAGAGTCTGAAACAGATTCTAAATTTGCATTTATAGTATAAAGCGATGATGAAACACTTTCTCAACCAGATTTTGTAGCTTTAATTTGCCTTTTTATAAAATAAAAAACTCAGTCTTGTTCAAACAAAATTTTAATAAATCAGTTTTGAGATTTTTTATTTAAAACAGGTCTAGATGAATATTTATAAAGTCAATAAACTGGTCAGTCAAAAAATAAAAAACTTTTTCAAGTACCAACAGAAGATTTTATTAAATATTTTCAAGATCTAAAATTTATAGATATTTTTTTATTAGGAAATGGTCAGATATTTTCATATGCTACTGCAAATATATTCATAAATGAATTTTTATTTTAATAAAATTTAGTCAAATATAATAATTTAAAATTAATCTTCAAGATTTGATTTTATATATCAGATAATTTTAAGGACATAGAAAAAGTCAAAAAATCTTCTCAATCACAATCAAATATCTCATTTTGAAAATTTAAAATATCTATTTGTGAAAATTCAACTAAATTTCAACTATCATCATAATATCAATATAATTTATATCAGTTTCTTAATAAAAACTTTATAGCACTTTTTTTATGAGAAACTTCATATTTAGGTAAACTAAAAGATCTTGAAAGATAAATATCATATAAAGCTTGTCAAATCAATTTAGATCTATACTCCTCTAACAACCAAGTTTCTAGGTGCTCGTCTGAAGAAACATTTCAGTAAGTATATATACCTGGTCTTATATATCAAACCAAGTTTCATTCACTTGAAAAAAGTAAAACCTCTTGTCAGTCAGTATTTACCCTTATTTCCAATCAAAACTTTAATTTAAGAAAACTTTCAGGAGAATTATTAAATTCAGAATACAAAAGATTAGAAGAATATGTAGAAAATCACTCTAAACTATCAATATCAGACAATCACTCTGATTCTAACTTAGCTTCCCAAAACTCTAAATTCATTATTAAATATTTAAAAAATTAAATTTACTTCAATTTATGAAATTTTATCTTTTTTCAAATACTCACTAGGTAGTTTTTTATACCAAAATAAATATGCATTAATAGCAAAAAATACAAAAAACATCATTAGAAAAACTATAAGTTTTCAAAGTCTATCTGCTCACAAAAGTATCATTATTATCATTAAAAAAATAGACCATCATCGTATAAATATCCTAACTTCAGTTCTATCCCAATTCAATGCTAACAACCTATAATGCAAATGAGTATAATCACCTTTTAGAGGGTTTTTCTTCATAATAAAAATTCTATGTAAAAATACCCAAATAGAATCAAATACAACAAGTGATAAAGCAACAACTATAGTTCAAATCTTAGCCCCTCATAGTAAAGCTAGATAAGCAAGAGAGAATCACAAAAACATAACTCAAATATCCCTAAGTATACCAAATGGTTTGAATTCAATAAATGTATAAAGAAGTGAAAAAACAAAGAAAATATATGATAAATTCACTACCATTTCCAATAGAGCAATACTTTCTGGAGAAATTCAAGAATAATGAGGCAAAACTACAAATTGTATAAGCAATATAATACTCAAAAATCATACAGTACTAACCCCACTTGCCAATGAATTAACTCAATCAAACCAATTTATTGCATTCATAAATCAAGCAAACCATACTATGGTTACCAAAAGTGCAAGCCATATAGGAAATTCAATCAATCAAAAATAGGGCAAAGAAATTTCAAAAATACCTACTCATCACAAAAAAAATGCAATTAAAGCTACAAATAATTGTACTAATAGTCTAAGTTTAGGACTAACTGACTTGAAAGCATCCAAAAGTGATATTATAACTATAAAAAACCCTGCAATAAATAATGCAAGAACTTCCTGTTGGAAAAAGTATTCAGGGAAAAATAAAAATACTGACAATATAACTCACAAAAAAAGAAAAATTCATTGGATATTTGGAACAGGATTTCTAGGAGGTATAATATCAGGTCAAGGCTTATCTAAGATAGAAAACTTGTTAAAAATATACAATCACAAAAATCATATAAGTATAGAAAAGAAGGCAATAAATAAATACTCCATAAATCTATAAAAATAACATTATAAATCATACAGTAAGCATTCAAATCAAAACTCAATAAACCTCTGAATGATGACTTTTATACTTAGATGCAGTTGGTAAAAGTTGATGGAAAGATACAAATATCATTATACCAGTAACCAAAGCAAATAATGCTCATATAATAAATTCACTAAAAAAATAAGAAACAAATATAAGTCAAAATAATGCTCAAAGAACATTTACCATTCAAGACAAACTAGCATAAACAAATGCTTTTATTCTACTTCAAGTTGCATAGTATATTGGCAAACTTACAGCCATTCATTCTGGTATATTGTGTAATGCCAAAGCTATAGCTATAGCAATACCAATTTCTATACTTGATAAAGCTGCTACAAATGTAGCTAATCATTCAGGAAAATTATGCAAAGCTATAGCTACAGCAGTAAGAATTCACACTTTCAACAATCAAGAATTTCTTGTATCTTGAATTAATTTTTCTTTATTTTTTTCTGATGAATTAGATAATTCATTTAATTCTTCAATATCTTTTGGATCATCTGGATTTAGTTTTGATGGTATAAAATTATCTAAAAGCACTGACATTAGAATTCAAACTGCAAAAAATATCAACATCCATACAGAAGACATAAGTTCAGATAGTCAATGATACTCAAAAAATTCAATACTTTCTGGCATAAGTTCTACAAATGATATATATATCATCACTCAAGCAGAAAATCAAAGTCAAAAAGACAAAAAAGTAAAATTATTTTTCTTAATAAAAAATGCAATAAAAGCACCTATAGAAGTAGATAGTCAAGCTAAAAAAGTTAACAATAAAGCCATATATATAACTGATGAATCAAATTCCATTATCAATATTTTAAATTTATAAATTTTAGTCGATAAAATAATTGAAATATACAAAAAAATATGTATAATTCAATAGATTTATATTTAATTAAAACATAAAAAATGGGTATAGATAAAGCAAAAGATGTAATATATGATTCAAACTATACTGATCAAATTGAAAAATGATGACTTATAAATTTTGATAAATCAAATTTAAATGAAACAGAAAAAGAGCAAGAAGAACAAAAGGAACAAACTAAAATAGAAGAAGGTAAAGAATGACAGGAAAATGAAGAAGGTAAAGAATGACAGGAAAATG
>CAZACQ010000025.1:0-8546 GCA_964483725.1 uncultured Candidatus Peribacteria bacterium
AATATGCATACAAAACAGATAGCTTAGCAACTGCCATTTTAGCTATGTGAAAAGAAGAATGAATAGATTTTTGTGAAAAAAACAATATTTCTTATGCTATTGTAGATAATGAGTGAAGCTTTTTTAATAATTTGTAATTTATTCGTACCATTCTCTTCATTCATTTTTAAGTAATTCATCAGACTGTTGTGGTCATTTAGTTCATTTTTTGTATTCATAAATAATAGGACAATCATCTTTACAGTTTATAATATCATCTACTATTTTCCAAGATTCTTTCAAAATATCAAAACTTGTAAAAAGGCTTTTATCTCAAACTATCACATCTTCAATTAGTTTTTGATAAGCTTCTTTACTATTTAATTCTTTTTTGAAAATTGAGTGTACTCTTTTGACAGATTTAGCATTTCACTCTTCTTTTATATTGAAATGAATGCTTATTCATTCATTTGGTTGAACTTCCAATATTATTCTATTTTCACAAATTTCTCAAAATTCTTTGAATATACTAGGTAATTTTTTAAAATTTATAACTATTTTGGTAGATTTTTTATCTAGTGCTTTTCATGTTTTTAAATATATAGGAACTCACTTAAATCTATAGTTTTCTATTTCCAATTTCATAGCAACAAAGGTTTCAACTCTTGAGTTCGGATCTACTCAAGTTTCTTGCTTATATCATTCATACTGTCCAAATACGATTTTATTATTAAAATCTTTTCCAAGATTTATACTTTTTAGTATTTTTAACTTTTCAGCCGATATTGAGTCTGAGTCTAACTTTGCTGGTGCATCCATAGCTACTAATGCTATCATTTGCATTAGGTGGTTTTGTACCATATCTCTAAGTGCTCATGATTTTTCATAATAAGCTCATCTAGTTCCTACTCATATTTCTTCTGTTGCCGAAATTTGAATATTGTCTATATAATTACTATTCCATATAGGTTCAAATAATATATTAGCAAACCTAAATGTTAGTATATTTTGTATAGGCTCTTTACCAACATAGTGATCAATTATATAAGTTTGCTCTTCTGAAAAAACTTCTTTGATTTTTGATTCAAGCTCTTTGGCAGAATTTAGATCTGTACCAAAAGGTTTTTCAAAAATTATTTTAACATTTTCTTTTAAATCTAGTATTTTTGAATTTTCTATAAAGTCAAAATAATACTCAGGAGATATAGAAAGATATATTATTATTTGACTATCTCAATCATCCAAATTCTGAATATATTTTTTTAAGTTGTAATAATCTTCTTCTTGTGTAAGGTCTAGTTTTGAATATTTTAGCTCAGAAAAGAAATCTTCAGAAGAGTCTTCATCAGATAGATATGGCTTACTTTCTTTTTTTATATAATCTATAAAATCTTGCCTAGTATAGTCTCTTCTACCAATTCATACAATATCTAAATTTTCTGTAAAATTGTTTTTATAAATATTATAAAGAGCTGGGAATAGTTTCTTTTTAGCTAAGTCTCAGTTTGCTCAAAACATCAAAAAAATTGTTTTCATTCTATTTTTTAATTATTAAATAATACTATTCAACTATAACTTCTAAATTTTTTGTAAATCAAGACTTATTTAGTGCATTAATGTAATTTTCTATATTATCCTTAAAATAAGGAGGCATTTGTCTTTGAATTTTTCAAACTATATAATAGCTTATAGCCATAAACCCTGCTAAACCTAGATTTTCTGGTAAAGTTATTGTTAAAACATCATTCTCAAAATAAACTTCTCATTGTCAAAATTTTATACATAATTCTTTTTTATTTGGGACTACTGTTATTGCGTGTTTCAGTTCTTCATAAGTTTTTATATCTCTTGAAATATTTCTACCAAACAACTCTATAAATTTAACATCAATCATTGATGATAATTTTGCAAATTTATTTGGTATTGCGAATAAAAATCAATCATACTCATAAAAGTTTTGTCTTTCTATTTGTTTTGATATATCATTTTCTATTATATTTAATATTTCTTTTGGATTTTCTCAGGTATTTGCAATTATCCATCACATATATGTAGAAGTATTGTAAGTATATGGTTCTTTTATTTTTGGTGTAATAATGCAATTTTCTTTCCCTATAATTTTTTCTGTTTCTGAATTGTTTTTACAAGTTATTAGCTTTATTTCAAATCATTTATCTTTTGCATATTTAGCTACTATAGGAGCATGTTTAGCTCCTGATGCACTATATATTATTACTCAATCAACTCAATCTTTTTCTAAATTTTCTTTATAATTATTTTCATCTGCAAATAAATAATCTGAATTTTGATGAATTATGCTTGCTGTATGTTTTGCATTTCAGGATCATACAACAAGAGCTTTTTTAAAATCTAAATCACCTAGTGATATTTCTTCTTCTGATAGTTTTTCAAGACTTGCTAAAACTATTGTGTCTAAGTCTGGAATATTATTTTTACTTATATTTTCTATTTCTTTTAAATATTTTCACATTTTTTTGTTTTATTTAACTAAACTACTCCCACTTGGTATGAAATATTCATTCTCTATCTTTTCTTTCATAAGTATGAGCACCAAAATAGTCTCTCAATCATTGTATAAAGTTGGCACTAGTATTAGCATCAGCTAGAGAATAAATATAATTAATTGCATTTGAAAGAGCTAATAAAGAGAGCTTGTTTTGATTTGCTATCTCAATTAATTTTTGATACCTATCAATATTTGATTTAATTTCTGAGCTTATTTCTTCCAATTCTAATATAGTATCAAAGTTTTCATTGTTTTTGAATACATTTGTAAGAAATTCAAGTAACTTAGCTCTTATTATACATCATCATTGCCAAATTCTAGTAACTTCAGATAGATTGATATTCCATCAGTTCTCTTGGCTTGTTTTTTTAATTAAATCAAGTCACTGAGCATATGCTATCAACATTCATATATACAAACTTTCTTCCAAAATTTCAATAAACTCATCAAGGTTTACTGTGTTTTCAGTTCATTCAAAGCTATAAATTTTTGATAATTTTTTCCTTTTATCTTTTTCTCAAGATAAGTTTCTAGCATCCACTGCCGCTGAGATAGAATTTACACAAACTCATGCATCAAGTCATTCTTTACTTGTCCAAAGTCCTGTTCATTTTGCTCATGCTTTATCTAAGATATTATCTATCAAATATTCTCATGAATTGAATTCATCTTCTTTTGCCAAAACTTCTGTTGCTATTTCAAATAAGTATGAGTTCAATTTTCACTTATTGAATTGCTCAAAAATTTTGGATATTTCTTTGGCTTCTAGTTTGTAAACTTTTCTTAGAATATCGTATCATTCTGCCATCATCTGCATAATAGCATATTCTATACCATTATGTACCATTTTCACGAAATGCCCACTTCAATCTTCTCAAATATAGCTTACACATTTTCATCATTGAAAATCATTTGCAGATATATCTTTTAGTATGTTTTCAATTTTTTCATATGATTCATAGTTAGTTCATGGCATTATACTTGGTCATTTCAAAGCTCATTCTTCTCATCATGAAACTCACATTCATACAAAATTTATTCAGTCTTTTTTCAAGTCTTCAAACCTTCTGATACTATCTTTATAAAAACTATTACCTGCATCTATTATTATATCTCATTCTTCCAAATAATCTTTTAGACTTTCTATTGTCTGATCTACTGGGTCTCAAGCTTTTACCATGATTATAATTTTCCTAGGCCTTTCAAGAGATTCTACAAATTCTTGAATTGAATAGGTTCATTTTAAGTTTCAGTTGTATCATTGAGATATAAAATTCTCAACTTTGTCTGTACTTCTATTGAATACAGATATTGTATATCAATTGTTTGCAATATTTCTTGCTAAATTTTCTCACATTACAGCAAGTCATATAAGTCATATATTATTTTTCATTTATTTATTTTAATTTCTAAAAATTTATTTAATAATAAACTATATATGCTAATATTGAAATAAAAAAGTTAGACTACAAAAAAAGCGAAGGGTATTCCCTTCGCAAAACAAAGTCCTTCATATTGTTCCTGCATCTTTCATAACTTCGTAGATGATCCATATAGAACCACCTAGAACACCAAGCAGTAAAGAAAGAGGAACAATACGAAAGCCAGTAAACTACTCTATCTTCCAGAGGAAGTTTTTTGTTGGCTTGAGAATACTTCCCCAAAACAGCAAAATCGCCATCAGAAGAAATATTTTGTCGAGTTGACGCAGAATCTTCACCATGAAACTCCTGCTTCTTAGGTGTTGTATGTTTAGGAGTTTCCAAACTAAGGCCAATGTTTTTGTCTTTCATTTTTCCCTACCTCCTGAAAGGTGACAAAACTATTTTAATAAAAAAATTTATAATTTCAAATTAACTTTCAAAAAATTGTAATAAAATAAAAAATTATTCGTATAATATATCAGATACATAAAATATTTATATTATTAAAGAAAAATTATGAAAAAAATACTATTTATGATAATTGCTTTATTTGCTTATGCTTGATTTTCTTTTGTGAATGCAGAAGAAGTTATGTGTACTATGGAATGGGATCCAGTATGTGGTGTAGATGGACAAACTTATTCAAATACATGTGTAGCAGAACAACAAAACAATGTAGAAGTGAAACATCATGGTGAATGTGAAGTAGAAGAATCTTATTATGAAGAAGAAGGTGAAATGCATTGGACATGGGATATGAATAAAGACTGAATAAATGATTGTGAGCAAGATTGAACTTGTGATCATACAACTAACTACTTTGAGCCAAGAACTTTTGATAATCAAGAGGATTTCTTGGACACTCATGGTGAATATTGTGCTGTGGCAACTGACTGATGTAATACAGTTACTATCCAAGACTGAAAAGCTGGTGCAATGACTCAAATGTACTGTGAAGATGTTTATTGAGAAGATGGTCAAGAAGAATGGACTTGTACAAAACATATACAAGATATTGAAGATAGCTTAGACTATGATACTCATTACAATGAATATGCTCATAGATCTATTAGTCCATGAACTTATGTAATTGAGTGAGAAGAAGATTTGGAAAATAAACTTTGAGTAAATCTTGAAGACTTTGAAAAATATATTACTGATTTTGAATGAACTATTATAGTTTCTTCTATGTGAGAAAGAAGTACAGGTGGTTATTCTATAGAGATAGAAAACATAAGTAGAGATAGCTCTTGAAATTTGAATCTAAATCTAAAACATTTATCTCCTGGTCACAATTGTATGGTAACACAAGCATTTACTTATCCTACTAAAATCATACAAGTAAATGATGAAATATCATGAGATGTGAATATCAATGTAGATGAAAAAACTTATGATTGTAATTGAGAAGAAGAAAAGGATGAGGAAGATGTTGTAGCTTGTACTATGGAATATGCTCCAGTATGTGGTGTAGATTGACAAACTTATTCAAATAGATGTGTAGCAGAAGAACAAAACAATGTAGAAGTAGCCTATCAATGAGAATGCTTGTCTAGGTCTTGGGAAAGACAAATAAGAAATGCATTCAATGATGCTTTGGATGAAATATTCCAAACAGATGTTTATGAAACAGATAGAGAAAAAGTAGAATATTTAGAAAGAGTTGTTTCTAGAGCTGAAAATAGAATGTGAAATTTTACTATGATGGATATGGAATATAGTGTTTATACTTATGTAATCAAAGTGATAGAAAATTATAAACACTCTCTAGTTGAAGATTACATAAAAGAAAATATATCTGAATTGTCAGAAGTAGATGCAGTATTGTGATGAACATGGTATGTTACAAATATTACTTGGGATAACAATGTAGCACATGTTGATTATGAAGACTGACATATAATGGAGCATATTATGCTAAAGTTGGATTATGATAATGGAAGTTTTGATATGAAATTAGTTGATTAATATATATCTTTAAATTGATTTGTAAAAATGTTGGGATTATTCCCAACATTTTTGCTTTATAAAAAATAATAAATATAATTAGTTATATAGTTTTTAATTTTGTTAAATTAATATATAAATGGGTATTGATAGTATAAACAATATTAATGAAAATAATGAGTCTTCATATGTTAATGAATATATAACTATACAATGAACAATTGAAAATATTATATGAGTAACTTTGGATTCTGATCTGAAGAGCTTAAATATGCACTAGAAAATAATGTTAAAAGCTTAGATGATAGGCTACTTTTAGCAAAACTAATATGAGATTTTGAAAAAGAAAATCAAAGATATACTGAATCAGTAAATTTAATTAAAGATCATTTTTCTATTGATCTTGAATGACTAAAAGATCAAATAACAAGAATTGATGATTTTAGTAGATTAGACTATATAAATAATTTACATAATTCATTTTCAGAAAACTTATCAACACTAATAAATGATTTTTGAGAAACTTGAATAAAGCTACCTGACTGAGTAAAAGTAGAAGATATAATATCAAATTTTGATAATCTTATATACTCATTAGAAAACAATACCGATAAAGTTTTAATTTTGGAAGAGATATTGTGACTTATTGATTATATAAATAATAAAGACAGTATTTCACAAGAAGATTTAGAAGATAAGCTAATTTTGATTGAAGAAAAAATTAAAAATGAAGCAGTAGCTGGAAAAGCATGATTAGCTAAATTATGAATAACATCATTTGTTGTTTGACTTTGATCTTTACTTTTTTTGATGGCTTGAAAAGTCACTGTTCCAGTGACAGTAGCATTATGAGCTTCATGACTTACATTATACTCTGCAAATGAACTAAAAAATATGCCTAGTCATTACAATAAAAATAGGCTTTATTCAATATTATCAGATTATGTTGAAAACTTAGATAGGGATAGTTTTGATAAATTATATGCTGAAATATCTGAATCTGAAAATTTATGATTATGATTTTTTGACTTATTAATAGATAAAATAGAGTCTTCTGATATAAATAATATGACCATTGAAGATATAGAAAAAATAAAGAATATTATTAATTTAAGCTTATTTAAATACAATAAAAATAATTAATCTTTTATAAGTTCATTTATTTTTGATTCTCTATTTTTCATTTCGTCTTTTTCTTTTTTCTTATCTCTGTTGATATTTAATATTATATTAAATATTAATTCTCAAATAGCTATAGCAAAATATGGGAAATGTAGTTCTTTTGTTTTTATTCAATCTCAAAAAATAATTTCATTGTAATCAAGATTTATAATACTAATTTCTAATCAAAATAATAAAAATACTAAGTATGTTATTATTGCTCAAAAAATCCATGATGCTAATTTATTTAATATTACTCATACACTGTTAAATTCTTTTACTAGCTCTTTATATGAATTGTAGTCAAAATAAATTAATATCGCTATACTTATTATATAATATATTTCAATATTTATGCCTGCTATATATGCAAAAAATACTCAAAAAAGTATTACAATAAAAACAAAGTAGCCGCTTCAATAAAGTGGTTTATTTAAAAGTAATATATGACTTATTAAAAAATGAATTCAAAATCATAAAAAGAATCAATTTTTTTTAATAAACTTTATCAATTTATGTAATCTAAAAAAGCAGCAGCTAGTTGCTGTTACAACAAAAAACACTTATCTCTAGTAAAGAGTCTTTCAATTTCTAAACTTCATCCTCCAAAGACTTTTTGCAAAAGTAGGATAATTTTCAAGGACTGAAATATTGATTTTCTCAAAAACTTGAATAAAAATTCTCCAGAGAATACACAAATCATGAAATTCAATAACTATCTTTTTTACTATCCAAGAGCTTTAACAGAACAGAATCACTGGAAGTATCCAAATAATCTATCTTTTCCAAAAACAAAGTCAATGGTATTGCATCAGATAACAAAGGATCATATTTTGTAAATACAGAATTAAGCATATTTATATATCTACAAAATCAATTGTATTGTTTTGTATATTTTATATAATCCTTTCATTTACCATAAAAATCTTTTATATCTTGCTGAGGTCTATAAAATCACAACAGTATTTGATTGAATAGAGCTATTTTGAATTCAGGAAATAAATATTCTTTATTCTCTGCTACTTTAGATTTAAATGGAATAAGAAAATATTGTTTAGGTAATTTTACTTCCTTGTTTTCCAATTTTATTATAAACTCTTGGTCTATAGTATTCAAAATATCGCTCAACCCCAAAAGTTTCACATTATTTATTTTCTGATAAGAAAAAAGATAATCATTATCCAACGATAGTTTGTTTTTCAAGTGAAATCATCAATCATTATCAATAAATCAAACAATTTTGTAGACAGTATTTGAAATTTTCAAATCTATATCAAAATATATATTATAATCTGAAATTGAAACTTCAGTATTTATTATTTTAAACTTATTACTTCGTGATGCTTTGTAAGGAAGCAGTTTTTGGAAAATATATTTTATATATATAAACAAAACATTGGACAATGAATTTACTAATTTCTCTGTAGAAGTCTTTTTATCAATTACATAACACTGATCAACAAGTTTGTATATATGTGAATAAAAATTAATATCTTTTATTTTTGTTT
>CAZACQ010000026.1:0-7377 GCA_964483725.1 uncultured Candidatus Peribacteria bacterium
ATATACTGAAACGTTGTGCGACATATTTTTCAATATTTTTTCTCTAATAAGAAATTTTGTTGAAGAATTTAAAAAGGAATGGAATTTTTATTTTTTTATTTTAATGAGGGGATATAAGGTATTTTTTGCTTCTTGCCTCGCAAAAAATGAATTTTAATTAATTATTTTACTAATATGAAATGATTTTTTATAAACAATAAATTTGTTTGAGAAAAAGAAGATCCATTAGTAATAGCTGAAATTTGAATTAATCATTGATGATCAATAAAAATTGCTAAAGAAATGGTTGATTCTGCATATAGAGCTTGAGCTGAAATAATTAAACATCAGACACATATTATTAATGATGAAATGAGTAATGAAGCTAAAAAAGCAATTCCTTGAAATGCCAATGAGTCTATTTATGAAATTATGGAAAGATGTGCTCTTTCAGAAGAAGATGAATATGAATTAATGAATTATGTAAATTCTAAATGAATGATTTTTATAAGTACACCTTTTTCTAGAAAAGCAGCTGATAGATTAGAAAATTTTAATGTACCTGCTTATAAAATTTGAAGTTGAGAATGCAATAACTATCCATTAATAGAACATATTGTTTCATTTTGAAAACCTATAATACTTTCTACTTGAATGAATGATATAGAAAGCATTAGAAAAGCAGTAGAAATAATTAGAAAATGAAAAAATCCATATGCTTTATTGCATTGTACAAATGTTTATCCTACTCCATATGAATTAGTTAGATTATGAGCATTAGAAGAATTAAAAAATAAATTTCCAGATGCATTAATATGATTATCTGATCATACTTTATCAAATTATTCTTGTTTATGAGCAGTTGTATTATGAGCATGTATTTTGGAAAGACATTTTACTGATACTAAAAATAGGATTTGACCAGATATTAGTTGTTCTATGGATGAAAAAGAATTAAAGGAACTTATCGAATGAAGTAAAATACTTGCTAAATGTAGATGAGGTAGAAAATGACCAGTAGAAGAAGAAAAACCTTGTATAAATTTTGCATTTGCAACCATAGTAACTATTAAAAATATAAAAAAATGAGAAGAATTTACAAAAGAGAATATTTGGGTAAAACGTCCTTGAACTTGAGAAATTAAAGCAGAATTTTATAACGATATTTTATGAAAAAGATCTAATAAAGAATTATTGGCATGAATCCATTTATCATTTAAAGATATTTTATAAATGAAAAAGATAGTATTTCTAACTTGAACTAGAGCAGATTATTGAAAAATTAAATCATTAATGAAAATTGTAGAAAACAATGATAATTTTGAATTATTTGTATTTGTTACATGAATGCACTTATTAGAAAAATATTGATATACAGTTGAAGAAATTATTAATGATTGATATAAAAATATTTATTCATATATGAATCAGTATTGATTAGAATCATCTTCTGTTATTTTATCAAATACTATAAATTGATTTTCACAATATACAAAATTAATTAAACCTAACTTGATAGTAATTCATTGAGATAGGCTCGAAGCTTTAGCAGGAGCTATAGTCTGAGTATATGAAAATATTTTAATAGCACACATTGAATGATGAGAATCATCTTGAAGTGTTGATGAATCTGTTAGACATTCAATATCAAAATTATCACACTCTCATTTTGTTTCCACAAATTCAGCTATACAAAAATTACAACAAATGCGAGAAAAAAATATTTATAATATATGATCTCCAGATTATGATTTTTTATTATTAAATAATTTATGAAATATAAATAATATAAAATCAAAATATAGAATTGATTTTAAAGACTATTGAATTTTTATTTTTCATACTGTAACCACAGAGGAAAAGAAATTTGATGAATATACTAAAATCGTATTTGAATGATTATTAAAATCTGAAAAAGAGTTTATACTAATATATCCAAATAATGATTTATGATCAGATGAAATTATTAAATATTTTAATAAATATATTGATAATAAGTTATTATCAAATAGATTTAGAATTTTTAGATCTATTCCATTTGAAGATTTTTTAGTTTTATTAAAAAATGCTAAATGTATTGTTTGAAATTCTAGTGCTTGAGTTAGACAAGCTCCTGCTATTTGAATACCAACAATAAATATATGAAATAGACAAAATTGAAGAAATTCTCATGAAAGTATTTTTGATATTGATTATAATTCTATAGAAATTGAATGACTTATAAGAAAAATATGGGATTCTACCAAAAAATTCAAACCTGATTTAAAGTTTTGAGATTGAACTGCAGATAAAAAGTTTATCCAAATATTAAATGATGAAGAATTTTGGAATGTTTCTTTACAAAAATAACTATTTTAACATATGAAAAAAAACTGTATATTTTGTTCTAAATTATTTCCATTAGATTATCAAATTATTTATGAATTTAAAAATTGGCACTTTATCTATGAAATTAATCCTATGAGAGATTTTCATTGTATGATTGTTTCAAAAAAACATTATTGATGAATTGAAGAAGTGGATAATATCGAGGTTTTACAAAATATTTGAGAAATAATTAAGATATGCATTGATTCAATAAAAAAGTCTAATGAAAATATAAAAACAGTTTCCTTATTATCTTTGAATTTAGGAAAAAATACTAAGCATTTACATTTTCATTTGATACCAATTTTTTATACGGATAATATAAAAAATATAAATAATTATATTGAAGATGGGAGTTGAATTAATTTTTTATCAAATAAAGAAACGATTCAAGATTCTTATAAAGAATATATTAAAAGTATTTTTTGAAAAGAATCAGATCGTTTACTTGAAGAAATGAATAATGTTTTAATAGAAAATATTAAAGAAAAAGTTGAACTTTTAAAAAGTAATTTGTCTATAAATGAGCTGTAAAATAATAATGTATCATTATATAAGAGAATTTGATAATAATATCCCAAATTTAAAATTCTTTAATGTAGTTGATTTTGAAAAACAATTAAATTATTTTGAGAAACAATTCTGATTTGTTAATAAAAATGATTGGTTAGATTATTTAGATTGAAAAAAAGAATTTATTAATTGAGTTATATTAACTTTTGATGACTGATTAATTGATCATTATGAATATGTTTTGCCAATCTTAAAAAAGAAAAATTTATGGTGAATATTTTTTATTTCGTCTTGACCTTTAAAAAATAAGAAAATATTAAATGTTCATAAAATACATTATTTATTATGAAAATATAATGAAGAAAAATTATATAACATCTATGTTGAAATATTAAATGAGTTAAATTTAGATATAAATTCTCTTCTAACTGGAGAAAAAAATGAATATGAATATCAAAAATTAAATAAAAAATCTTTACTAATAAAAAAAATAAATTATTTATTTACTATTGATATACAAAATAAAATATTAGATTTATTTTTTGAAAAACTTATTGAAGAAAAAGAAAAAATATATAATATGTTTTATATGGATAAGGAACATATTAAAGAATTAATTAAGGAATGAAATATTATTTGAGGACACACTGAAAATCATATAATTTTATCTAAATATTCAGATGATGTTCTTGAAAATGAAATATCATTATCAAATAAGTATTTAGAAAAAGAATTTGATATAAGAATTGATAACTTTGCTTATCCATATTGATTAGAAAATACTTACAATGAAAATACAATATCTTTTTTACAAAGAAATTGAGTTGAAAACAGTTTTATTGTAAATCCACAAGATTTCAATATTTCTAATTCTAGATATAAAATTCATAGATATGATTGTAATTTATTTAAGTATTGAAAAATCTTTTAATTATTAACTTTTATTAAAATGTCAAAAAAACTATTACCAGAAAATGCTAAATGCGTTTTTAAATGAAAAATATTTTCCATATACCAATGGGAACAAGAAATGTTTAATTGAAAGAAAAAAATATTTGAAAAAGCAGAAAGGTCTGATACTATAGATGTTATAGCTGTAACAAAAGATTGAAAAATTCTTATTTTAGAAGAGAAACAACCATGAAGAGAAACTTTTTATTGACTAGTTTGATGAACTTGTGAAGAAAATGAACAACCTATAGAAACAGCTAAAAGAGAATTATTAGAAGAAACTTGAATGCAAGCAAAAGTTTTAGATCTATTTGGATCGTATAAAATATCTTCAAAATTAGCTTATGAAAGTCATATATTTATTGCAAAAAATTGTGAAAAAATACAAGATCAAAATTTAGATGACTGAGGTGAAATTATTAAATTAAAAGAAATGAATTGGAAAGAATTTTTAGATTTTGTTGCTTCTGATAAATTTAAAGTAAAAGAATTTGCACTAGAAGTTTTAAAAATGATTTATAACTGAAAAGAAAAAGAACTAAAAGAAAAGATTTTATGAAATAAAAGTATTTAATATGAGTAAAAATATTTGATTACTCAGATGAGTTTTTGATCCAGTACATGAAGGTCATCATGCAAATATGGTTGCATCTATTTCAGCAATGCAATTAAAAGAATTAGATATTATTGTGAAATTTCTTTGAGAGAAAGATCCAGCAGCATCATTGAACCAACGTAAAGAAATGCTTAGATTACAATTCAGCAACTCAGAAAATGTAGAAATTATTACACAGAATATTAGTTGACATATTGCACATATATTAGAACTTTGAACAATATATGAACAAGATGAGTTAATACATATTTGTTGATCTGACAAAATTAACGAAGAGATGGAAAAATATTGAAAAAATTGATATAAATTTTGAGTTGTCATAAGAAAAGAGTTCAAAATTGATTCGCAATCAATAGAAAAAGCGCATAATTTATGAATAGAATTAAAAACAATATTTCCTGAATTTTCAACGTCCTCTACTTTTATTCGTTGAGAATTATTAAAAAATAGAGATAAAAAACCTAATTTTTTAAATGATTCTGTTTATCATTTTATATTAGAAAAAGACTTGTATATACCTAATAAATGGTCTCATATTGAATATGAAAAACATTGGAAATGATTTATTGAATTTTTACATAATTATTTTCCTGAACTTAAATTATTTAAACTGCATATTCCTGAATTTAATTCTTTACAACATCGTGATTGATGGAAAGAAAAATTTATTCGTTATATAGTTAATAAAAAGTGACTTAAATGAAATGAATTAGAAGAATTTGTAAATAGCGCCTTACAATATAATTATTAAACTAATGAGTAATATAGCATTAGTTCCGGCTCGTAAATGATCAAAATGAATAAAAGATAAAAATTTTCAATTAGTAAATTGAAAACCTCTTATTTATTATACAATTGAATCGGCTATAAAATCTAATATTTTTTCTAAAATTTGTATTGCAACCGATTATGATAAAGAACTTTTTAAACAATTTAATATTGAAATAATAATTTTACCGCAAGAGTTAGTTCAAGATGATTCAAAAATGTCTGATGTAGCCACTTTTGTATTGAATAATTATTTAAATAATTGATTAAACTTTGATTTTTTTACTTTGTTACAACCAACATCACCTTTTAGAACAGAAAAACATATAATAGAAGCATTGTGAAAATTTGATTCTAAAAAGTTTAATAGTTTAGTTAGTTTTGTAAAAACAAAAAAACATCCATATAAATCATTTATATATGAGGATTGAAAAATTAAATCTCTTTTTTGAAATGAATATGTTTCTTTACCAAGACAAATGTTACCAGAAGTAATAGAACAAAATTGAGCAATTTATATAATAAATAAAGATAAATTTCTAAAAGAAAAGTCTTTTTTTATTGATCCAGTATATCCATTTTTAATGGATGAAATATCCTCTATTGATATTGATACTCAGATTGATTTGTATTTAGTTAATAAATTGTTGGAATTATGAAAAATATAGATTGCTCAAATTTTATAGTTATAATATGATGAGCTTTTCAATGAAAAGGTTTAATATCATTAAAATTAGCATCTAAATTAAATTATTCTTGAGTAATTAGTACAGATTATATAAGAAATTTTTTAAGAGTTTCTGCTCCTACAAAAGAAATACTATCTTCAACATCACAAATGAATGAAAATATTTTTAATAAACAAAGATCTCAAATATCCGATTTTTTATATAAAAATATAAATTTTTATACTGATAGGCAAGAAAAAATCATTTTAGAATGAATTCATTTTTCCAATGATTTAATTTTATTTCTTAAAAATAATTGAGCTAAAATTTTTTGAGTTAACAACACTATAGCATGGAATAAAAAAGTTATATTAAAATCTATAACTACACCTATTATAAAACTAAAGAAAAATAATATTGAGAGCTTAATAATATATAATAAAGATATTCAAGAAGAAGATATTACTTATGTACAAGCTCAAAAACAATATGAATTAATGCAAAAAATATTATTAAATGAATTAATGCAAATATGAATAAAAATAATTGAATATGATAAAATTAAAAAGTGAGTAGATAAAATTTTGCTTGATTTAAAATAAGGTGTTTTTCTTTTTCCAATTCACCCCTAACTCCTCTTGGAAAAAGGAAAAACGAAAAAATAAAAATTCCAATAAAATAACAAAATTCTTCAACAAAATAATAAGAAATGGAAAAATATTTAAAAATACGCTTCGGGGTCGTTGCACTTGATTTTCTTCCGTTATTACTACAGAAAATCACCCTCGCACAACACAGCATATCTGGCTCGCTTGTGCCCTCGCTCGACCCATATTTGCCTCCGCTATCGCTACAGCAAACATCAGATATACTGAACCGTTGGATCTTGTAGTACAAGAGTGAATTCCTAAATCAGTAGATTTATTGCATAATTTGTATTGAAATTATGAAGAAGTTTTGGATGAAAGAAATGATATAGAACAATTATTAAAGCAAGAAGATAAAAATGAAGAAGATATAGATAAAAATGAAGAAGATATAGAAAGAGGACGAGAAAACTTAATAAATGTAATAGATGAACAATCTGGAGAGTTAGCAGAAAGGTTTGGTATGAATCCTCAAGAGCTAGAAGCACAAGCTAAACAAAAACAAGCAGCTATCCAAGAGGCAGCAGCAGAAAATGGGCAAGAAATAAGCCAAGAACAAGCATATATCATAGCTTATGCTGGTACGGTAAGAGAAAGTTTGCCATCATCAGCACAAAATGATCCACAAGTACAAGAATTTTTGTGAAATTATGATAAAATTTCAGCTGCATTATGAATTAGAGAGACTTTGCAAAGTGCAGAATATATTTCCCAAAACAATAAATCTTATGAAGATTTTCATAAATGAACAAATATAGATAATATAGCTTGAAGACAGCAAGCTCAAGAAAAGTTTGGTTCTGATGTAGATAGTATTATTGCCAATGGAATACCAAGTATAGCTTTCCAAGAAAGTTTGGATTATATG
>CAZACQ010000027.1:0-7132 GCA_964483725.1 uncultured Candidatus Peribacteria bacterium
CTATTATCGCTTGAAAAATTGAAAATATTTTTTATAAGTATACCTTTAATTTATATTATCTTAATTTAAAATGCTCAAAAAGACAAAAATTATAGCATCAATTTGACCATCTACAAATACTAAAGAAAAAATTATTGATCTATATAAATCTTGAGTTAATATCTTAAGATTTAATTTCTCTCATGCTGATTATAATTCTTTTAAGGATACAGTAGAATTAGTAAAAGATCTAAATAAATCATGAATAACAAACTTAAGTATACTTTTGGATACAAAATGACCAGAAATAAGAACATGAGATATTAAAAACAAAATTAGTTTTGAAAAATGAGATAATTTTAAACTTTATTTCTGAGAAAGACCTAATGATGATATTTCATTATATTGTGATTATCCATATCTTTCTGAACTTAAATTATGAGATATTATTAGAATAGATTCTTGATTGTTTGATGCGAAAGTAATTAATATTTATGATAAATATTTAGAGCTTGAAGCCCTAAATTCAGCAAATATATGATCTCGTAGACATGTTAATTTACCTTGAGTTAAAATAAAACTTCCTTGAATAACTGAAAAAGACAAACAAGATATACTTTTCTGACTAGATCATTGAATAGATTTTATTGCTATGAGTTTTGTTAGGAATAAATTAAATATAGATGAATTGAAAAGCTTACTTTATGATAATAATTCTGAACATGTAAAAATAATTTCTAAAATAGAAAACCAAGAAGCAATTGATAATATTGATGAAATTATTGAATCTTCTGATTGAGTTATGATTGCAAGGTGAGACTTGGGGATAGAAATTGATATTGAAAAATTACCTAGTTATCAAAAGGCAATTGTTCAAAAGTGTAGAGAAAAATGAAAAGTATCAATAATAGCAACACATTTGCTTGAAACTATGATAGATTCACCTTTCCCAATAAGAGCAGAAGTTTGAGATATACATAATTCAGTTCTACAAAAAACGGATGCACTTATGCTTAGTGGAGAAACAACTATATGAAAGTATCCAATCAAGTCAGTGCAAATGATGAGCCAAGTAATCAAAACAACAGAAGAAAATATAAACTATGATCATTATTGTTTCGATAATGTATGACTTAATCAAAGAGATATTGAGAAAAAGAAACTTATTAAAAGTGCTCTTTATATTTGAGAAGATTTATGAGTTAAAGCCGTAATATTATTAACAAAAAAATGAAAATTAGCTAGAATAGCAGCAGCATATAGACCAAATACTAAAGTTTATGCATTTTCTATGAACGATTCTACTTTAAATTATATAAACATATTATTTTGAATTGAATGAGTAAAACTTGATTTTGACTGAACAAATATAGAAAGTGTAGAAAAAGCAATAAATCTTTTGTACAAAATGTGAAAATTAGATATTTCAGATAAAGTAATTTCAGTAGCAGATACATATAAAAATTGAAAAGAAATACCTGTAATGCAAATAATAAATGTAGAAGACATTTTGAACTAATATATATTGAAATTCAAAAAAAATATTATATAATTAAGTTCAATTTTATTTAACATAAATTAAAACAAAAAATGAAAGCATTATGAATTGATTGAATTGTTTGACAAGTTCAAAGGTTTGAGAAAACTTTAAATAATTGATGAATTAAAACTTCTGATGATATAAGAGATGCGGTACCTAATGCAACTCCATCTTTAGCTGAATGATGAAATGAGGCAAAAGCTAGAGATGTATCAAGAAATTATGTTGAAAACCCTAGTAATATAGATAACTCAAATATTTGATGATATACAAGAGATTGAAGAGAATCAGTAAGTGAAAATACTAAATGAAGATTATTAGATACTCTAGCTTAATTATTCTCAAATAATTTGACGTAATTTTGCTGCATTTTCTTTTACCCATTTATCAAAAAAATCATTTAATTCTTTTGAATCACTAATTCATTCTTTAATTGCTTTGTCTTGCATTATACTTATATGTAGTCTATTAGTTTTTGCTAGTTTATTTTCTCAACTATCAAAATATATTTCTTCAATTAGTTTTCAATATCTAGATTCTAAAAATCTAAAATTTACTCAGATTAATTTTGCAATATCTGATTTCATTTTTTCTAAGTTAGTCATTTCTTCTTCAAACTCTGTAATTTCAGGAGCTTTCTCTTTTATCATTCTATCTAAATAATTAATTAAAATATTTTAAAAGCTATATATACATAAAAAATTATAAATCAAGTAAAATTTAACTTTTAAATACTTATTGAAATATAAATTAAAATATCTATAAATATTAAGTTTATTTATTAAATTATATTATCATAATGAAAATTGGTATAGTATGACTTCCAAATGTTGGTAAATCAACTTTATTTAATGCTTTGACTAAATCTTATGCAGCAGATAGCGGAAACTTTCCTTTTTGTACAATAGATGCAAATACATGAATAGTAGATGTGAAAGACCCTAGAATTGATAAGCTATCAGAACTTTCAAATTCAAAAAATAAAATTTATGCAAATATAGAATTTGTAGATATTGCTTGATTGGTAAAATGAGCAAGTCAAGGTGAGTGACTTGGTAATAAATTTTTGTGAAATATTAGAGAGGTAGATGCTATAGTACAAGTAGTTAGGCATTTTGATGATGAAAATATTAACCATGTAGATGGTAGTGTAGATCCGCTTAGAGATGTAGAAACTATAAATACTGAGCTTATTATGTCAGACCTTGAACAAATTGAAAATAAGCTTCCTCAGTTAGCAAAAAAATACAAAAGTAAAGATAAAGAAGCTGTGGAGTTGTATCCAGTCTTGGAAAAAGCTAAAGAAAAACTTGAAGAAGGTAAAATTATTTACGATCTTGTTGATGAACTATCTGATAAAGAAAAACAATTGATTAAACCATTTAATTTTCTTACAAATAAGCCATTTGTATATGCTTTAAATGTTGCTGAAGAGGATATATTAAATCATGAATCAATAAGTAAAGACTATAAAGAAAAATTGAATAAGCCAGTTGCAGTAGTAAGTGCTAAGATTGAAGCAGATATGATTGATTTTGATGAAGATGAAAAACAAGAGTTTATAGATGATATGTTTGGATGAGAAAAAGTTCCTACTTTGGATGATTTGATTAAGCTTGCTTTTGATGAAGTAGGACTTATGTATTATTTTACAACCTGAGAAAAAGAAACAAAAGCCTGGACTATCAAAAAAAATAGCACAGCACCACAAGCGGCCTGAGCTATTCATACTGACTTTGAAAGATGATTTATTAAGGCAGAAGTAGTAAATTATGAGGATTTAGTTTCTTCTGGGTCATGGCAAAAAGCAAAAGAAAATTGAAAAGTAAAATTACAATGAAAAGATTATATTGTTCAAGATGGTGATGTGATAGTTTTTAAATTTAATGTTTAAGGATCAGATTGTCTTGAAGTATGAAATTTTTCATGTCTATATGCATCCTCTAATTTTTCTTGTTCAGCTATTTCTCTTTCCTCTTGTAAAATTTTTTGCAGTTCTTCTCTGCTTGACTTTATATCTCTATGATATTTATCTCTTCTTTTATTAAGAATTTTTCAAACTTTTACTATGTATTCCTTAAACTCTTTTTCACTTAATTTGAATCAATAATTATTATATCAATTTGCAACTTTTTTAAATGCATCATAAAAATCATATCATATATCCATTAATTCTGAAACAATGTTAGCTATTTCTTCTGAAGTTTTGTTGAATTCTGGATTTTCAAAATTCATATTTTTCCTTTAATTAATTAAATATAACTTATTTATAATTACAATATAAAATATGTCAACTTAAATATTAAAAAATCTTTTTAATTATATTGATTTTTTTTAATACTTAAGTAAGTATAAGCTATTTTATATTTTTAATTATGTTAAAATGAAAGATTTTACTAAAATGTGATATTTTGAAATATTATGATATGCTTTTAATAATTATTCCAAAGTAATACAAAATAAATGAATTTTACAAAACTTATGACTAATTTTATTGCTAGCATTTACTCCATATTTATTATCTACTATTCTATCTACTTGATATACTAATTTTTATGAATCAATATATCATTATTACTATGCATGATATTGAGTTGCTATATGATCTATTATAACTATTATTATAATTTCACTCTTAACAACAATTCTTATTTGATTTCTAGTTGTAAGTTTATGGTACTGAATATTTCAAATATTGAGTTGAAAAGAATATAAATTATCAGATTGAATTTGATTTGTAAAATCTAATCTTTTTTGAATAATTAAAATATATCTTTGGTACTTGGCTTATATTGTATTATTACCTTGAGTTATTGTTATAGTAACATTTTTGATTCATCCATGACTTGGTATGTTATGATTATTAATTGCTGCAGTTATAATTATTTATTATGTTATTAAACTAATATTTACATATTGGATAATGATTGATAAATCAGTATTTTGAAAAAAAGCACTAAATCAATCAATAGAGTTCACAAATTGAAAAATGTTAAAAGTTATTTTATGATTAATATTAATGGTAATAGTTTGATTTCTGATTGCTTTGATAATTTCAATAATTACTACTATTATTTCTCCTATTCTACCTTTATTGCTTGAAGAATTTATTGAAGTATTAGTATGATATCTTATCTGAATACTTGGTTCTATTTATTATTTTGCTTTTTATCATTCATTAAAATCAGAAGCAAGTCAAGATACTAATGAAAACAATTGAAATAATGAAAATAATAATGGTGAAAACGAAAATGTAAAAAATTTATAAAATTAATAAACTTGAATTAAGTTTTATTATAACTATTATTATAATGGTTTAATACTAAATTATGATTAATGCAGAAACTAAGCTCAGAGGAAATTAGAAAATTATGGGATGAATTTTGGCAAGATCCTGATAGGTCTCACAACTACCTAAAATATGCTTCATTGGTGCCAGATAGTAAGGACAAAACTGTTTTGTTTACTACAGCTGGTATGCAACAACTTGTTCCTTACCTGGTATGAAAAGCTCATCCACAAGGAAAAAGGCTTTATAATACACAAAAATCATTAAGAACTTGAGATATAGATGAAGTTGGTGATGAGAGACATCTTACATTTTTTGAAATGCTTTGAAACTGGTCTTTGGGTGATTATTTTAAAAAAGAATCTTTGACTTGGTCAATCAAATTTTTGAATGAGTATATATGAGTTCCTATGGATAAAATAGGGGTTACCATTTTTGCTGGTGATGAAAGTTTGTGAATATGAGAGGATAGCGAAGCTAGAAAAATTCTTAATGAAATATGAATTCCTGACCAAAGAATTAAAGCTATTTGAATGGAAGATAATTTTCGAGGTCCTGCTTGAGAGATAGGTCCATGTGGTCCTTGTGCAGAAATTCATATTGATAGATGAGATGAGTGGGGCCCAAATGACTGGAATATGTGAGAAAATGATAGATTTTTGGAAGTTTGGAATAATGTTTTTATGGAATTTTACAAGAATGAAGACTGAAGCTTTTCCAAACTTTCCCAACAAAATGTAGATACAGGTATGTGATTGGAAAGACTTGCTATGATTTTGCAATGAAAACAAACAGTTTTTGAGTGTGACTTATTTGAGTTTATAATGCTTGCTATACAGGATTTGGTAGGGAAAAAATATCCTCCATTTGAAAAACACGAAAACAATTTCAATGCTGAAGAAGGTAAAACTACAAAACATTTTAGAATAATAGCAGATCATATAAGAACAGCAGTTTTTATGATATGAGATTGAGTAATTGCAAGTAACGAGGGTAGGGGATATGTTCTCAGAAGACTTATTAGAAGACTGTATTATTCAGTAATTTCTCTTGATGAAAATGCTAAATTAGATGACTTTATCAAAAACTTGGTAGAGCAAATCAATAAGAAATATTGAACTTACTACATAGAAATTGCTAACAATACTGAATCAATTGTATCTTCTATACTAAACGAAATATCGCAATTTCAAAAAACTATAAATAACTGAAAGCAAAAACTGAATGAAATAATGAAAGAATCTTCAAAAGAAATTGAATGAAAAAACATTTTTCTTTTGTATGATACATATGGTTTCCCAGTAGAGCTTACTAAAGAAATAGCAGAGGATAACTGACTTGCTGTAGATTTGGCTTGATTTGAAAAAGAAATGGAAAAAGCCAGAGAAAAATCTCGTGCTGGTTCCAAGGATATGTTCAAAAGATGAATTGATTGGGCTAAATATTTGGATTGAATACAAGCAACAGAGTTTATATGATATGATTTTCTTGAGTCTGAAGATTCAAAACTTTTGAAAGATTTTGAAGTAGAATGACAAAGAGTTTTGATTTTTGATAAGAGTCCATTTTATCCAGAATGATGAGGACAAACAGCAGACTTTTGAACTATAGTTTTAGAAAATTGAGAAAGTTTAAAAATCAAAGATGTACAAAATCATGCCTGAGTTTATTTACACTTTGTAGCTTAAATTTTAGGAATTTTTAGTTGATTTTTTAAGCTAATTAAGTATTATAAGCTCACTTAAATTTAATTATATTAATAAAATAAAATAATTATGACAGAAATAAATGAAAATATTAAAATAAACTATAAATTCTCATGATTAACTGAAGTTTTGGAATGAGATATAAAAGACTTAATTAAAAAAAATATAAATTGAAAACTAGATAGATATTTACAAAAAATTCTATCAAAAAATGATGCAGAAGTACATCTAGATGTTGATTTAGGTAAAAATAAACAAGAAAAATATGAATGATCATTTAGGTTTTTACTTGACTGAAAAAGTTATATTTATAAGAATGATGTTCCTTTTAAAAATATAACAGATTTAGTTAATCATGCATTTGATCATTTAAAAAGAGAATTATCAGATAAATAATTTATATATTAAAGTAATAATTTATGTCAGAAAATACTAAATTTTTAACACAAGCTGGTTATGACAAATTAGTTGCAGAATTAGAAGACTTAAAAAAAGTTAAACTTCCTGAAGTTCTAGAAAGATTGAAAGAAGCTATTGAACAATGAGATATATCAGAAAACTCTGAATATGATGATGCTATGTCTCAAAAAGATCTTATAGAGGTTAGGATAAATGAAA
>CAZACQ010000028.1:0-6558 GCA_964483725.1 uncultured Candidatus Peribacteria bacterium
ATGAATATTATAGACCTTGAGATTCATTTTGAACATGATATAAAGATATTGCTTGAATAACTCCAACTATAGAAAACCATTTATGATTAGAAGTAGAAGAAAAACAAGATTGATTACCAGATGATGCAGTACAATATAATAAAGATATATATACAATAGAATATATATCAGATACTTGATACTGGGAAAATTATGTAGATGATACTTGAAATTGTTTTACTTCAGATAGTAGATATAATATTACAGAATGTACTAATTACTCAGAAGCTAAGACAATCATAGAAGATCATTGTGATTGAAAAACATTTGATTGATCTGTAGCAGCATATAAAAATTTGTGGTGAGAACGAGCTTATGATGGCGATGTTATCGTTCCATATTCTTATACAAATTCATGTCCAACTGTCTGAGATACATTACAACCTCCCCACTTTGTAACCTATCTTAAAGTTCCCTGAGATGAGGATGGTTTATTTACAGATCCACCATGAGATTGATCTGACTGAGAAGATTGAGAAGACTGAGAAGACTGACAATCATGTGAATTATATAGTGATTATATAGATGAAGATTGAAGACAATGCTTTGAATATACTTGTGATGATTGAGAGACAACACAAACAGTTTGTGATTGATTAGACTGAGAAGATTGAAAAGATTGAGAAGACTGAGAAGACTGACAATCATGTGAATTTTTATGAACACGAACAAATGAAGACTGAAAATCATGTTATGATTACAGTTGTGATTGAGGTGATAATATACAGTCAGTATGTTCATGATCTGACTGAGAAGATTGAGAAGACTGAGAAGACTGACAAGATTGAGCTGATTGACAATCATGTGAATTATACAATTCATATACAGATAATGAATGAAGACAATGCTTTGATTATACTTGTGATTGATGAGAAACAACACAAACAATTTGTGATTGAGCATGATGAGAATTATATCTTCCTCAAGAATTTTTAGATTATCTCACATGACAAGCAGAACAAGATATTGATGATTGAATTGATATATGAACTTGATGATTAGAAATAGATTTTTGAACTTGATTTATTTGAGATGATGAATTTTTTGATTTATTTGAAGATTTCAATCTTGATAATATATGATGACTTGATATGTGATGAATATGAACATGAATACAAGAAAACATAAGACAACCAGATTTACACTTTTTTCAGGATGATCCTAATTCTAAATATTGTAGAATGTTCGATTGATCACATTTTAGGTATTATTCAGATGATTTAGTATTACCAGTTATTTCTTTTGATATATATACATTGTTTTGAGAAGAATTAGAAAATGATGATGAATCATGATTTATTGATCAATGACTTTCTTATTTAGATACAATTGTTGATTTCGTTATTACTCCTTATAATAATTCATTATCAATATTAAATTCTTTATGATTAATTGATGATAATCAAAAAATCTGTTTCTTATGAACTGTACAAAAAATTGAATATCAACAATATATTTGATCATCAACTAATATGTTTTTTCAATGATCAGAAAATTATTTTAGTAAATGAGAAATGAATGTTTATGATTATATTTTTTTATTCTTATATTGAATAATTTTTATTTATATAATAGTTTTAATTCTTAAAATCTAAATATGGCTTTACCAATAATCCCAGCAATAACTAAATGAGCGGCAAAAGTTTCGTGACGAGCATGGTGATCACTTAAAAAAGTTGCACCATGGACTGTTCCCGTTGTATCAACTTGAGCCTTAATATGAAAATGAGTTTTAAGTTATACTAAATATGTTGCTTGATTCCTATTATATTTACGATCTTCATTTTTTAAGTATATATTTTTTATTATTGTACTTTCTGTTGTACTAACTTATACAACTACAATAATAGCATTTGTATTATATCATATTAATTCTTGAATTGCATTGACATTTTGAAGATTCGTTTCAATACATACTATAAATATAATATATTATTCTTTTATATGATTATTAATTTTATTCATTTTTAAAGTTTTATTACAAAGAGTAGATAAAACCTAAATAAAGAAAATTTTCGGGGGGGCCCCGTTTAACGGGGTCCCGTAAATTTTATTATAATAATATTAAACATCACCAGATAAAAAAGTATAAAAAACACTTGATTTTTTATTTTATAAATATATAATAATTATACATTTATATAATAAACAATACTTTAATCATGACAAATACAATACAAGTAAGAGAACAACAAGCTTTTATCATTGATGTTTCAATTTTGTTTAAAAAAGACAAAAAAACTTGAGAAAAAACAAAAGAATTACTTTGTATAATTAAATACTATAATTACTCTGAACAAACTTTATTTTTGGATGAAGAAAAATTTAGAAATTTTTTCTGAATATCTGATGAAATAACAGAAAAAAATATTCAAGAATTTAATAAAATTCTTAAAGAAAATTATGTAAAGCAAAACATAAATCTTACCACTAATTTATCTATAAATTAGAAAAATAAAAACACTGCATAATAATGCAGTGTCATTTTATTAATTAATTATATTAATTATATGTCTAATAAAAAATGATTATGATTTATTAAAAAATGATATTTTAATAAATATATAAAAAAATCTGATTCAATATCTTGATGAATAGATTATTTAAGATTAACTGTTTCTGAGCCTGTTGATTATTTTGAAAAAATAATGACAATTCTAGATAATGATAACAGTAATCTATATGTAGATGAAAATAATATGATCACATTCCAGAAAGTAAGATTATTTACTTGATATTGACTTATAGGTTCAGTAGTATATTGAGCTTATAGCCGACCAATTCTATTATACAATCCTTTTGATAGAATAGAATTGTACAAAAACTATTGAAAAATAGATTTATATTGAACATATTTTAGATTAATTGAATTGAATTGATTAGAAAATGACTTTATAGAAAAATTATATGATGATCAAATCGATATACTAGAAAAATGAAAAATAACAAGATTAGATTATAAATATGATATCTTTTTTAATGAAAAACAAGAATTAATAGACTTCAATAAATTCATAAAATACAGAACAAATTGAGTTATTAACATGTATAAGTATGAAGAAACTGAAATTACATGACAAACAAAAAACAATACTAAAACCAAACCTAGAACTTTAAATGTATACTACAAAGGGGATAAAATACAATCCCGAAGCTATTGAGCTAAACAAAGTAAAAGAATATTTACAAGAGCTTATAATAAATTAGATGATGTAAGCAAAAAATGAAAATACTTACTTTATGAAGATTATTATAATTATGAGAATGTACACCGTCTTGAATTCCAATTAATGAATCATTTTACTAAGTGATTTACTTATGAAAACAAAGATAAACTTCTTGAAAAATTCTTAAAACTTTTTGATTTTGATTATTCAGATAAAATCTATGAAAAAAGACAAGAAACAAATCTTCAAATATTAACAAACAGGATAAGATATTTTAAAGATTTTATTTGAAGATGATATAAGATATATCAAAGTTGATATAATCCTTATCATATAATAACTGAGTGATTACTTAATAAAGAAATAGAGAAATGAGAATTAGAAAAACTATTTAATGAAACATATGATGATTATTTTAAAACTAAATAACAAAACAATGAAAAATTTAAAAATAAATAAAGTACCAAAATATGAAAAAATTGAATTAAATGAATATCAAAAATCATTATTGGAAACTTTGAAATTATTATCATTAGCACATCAAACAAAAGAAGATATTGATAGAGATTTTCAACTAATTATTAAAATTGAAATTTACAACATAAATCAAGCATATTACAAAGCAGAAAAACAACTTAAAAAAATAAAAAAATTAAATGAATTAAAACATTATTACTATTCAATATCAGAAAATAATTCATTTGAATCAATAAAAAAAGAACTTTTAAAATATTAATAATAAAAAATGAAATCATTAATTAATAAAATAAAAGAAAAAATAAACAAAATTTATTTAAGTATATTATACCCAAAATTGTACTGAGTTAGAACAGTTGTATGAGAATTTTGAGCATGAAAAACATTCAACACTTTTCTTTCTACTGCTAACTATAAAAAAAATAGAAATTCTTTTGTAATATCTAATGTACCTTATTGATTCAATGATTTATTTTATACTTCTAAAGATGATTTATTAAAAATATATAAGTTTTTATTATTTTATTCTGCTTATCTTTCTACACCACTTTGACCACCAGATAATCCAGATTATAAAATATTAAAACAAAATTATAAATATAAATCAATAATACTTATAACAGATGAAGTAGGTGCATATTTCAATCCTGTATCAACTTGAAAAGATTCAAAAATTCCTAATCAAGTACTTACAGTATTAAAACAAGCAAGAAAAATAAATCTACTTGTACATAACATTGACCAAATACTATCTAAGGTAAATAAAGATTTCAGAGCTAATACTCCAGATATCAGAAACTATTATAAATGATTTTGATTGATACAACGATATAAAGACTACTTACTAAAAACAAATGATAGTACAGATTTAAAATCTGATGAAGTTGCAGAACAGAAAAATAACCTTCTTTTTTCATTGTATTTAAGTCCCAAAATCAAGAAATTATTAAATAGAAATAAATATCTAAAAGATAATTTTTATGACCAATCTTACTTATCATATTATATGACTTGATTTTGAGATGAACTTGAATATATATCTGCTTTTGATTTTATTGATCAAATATATTCTGATACCTGATGATTTATGCAAACATTCCAAATCACAGAAAAAGAACATAACGAAATTATGGATAAACTTCAAAAAAAGTTAAATCAAAAAGATTTTAAAAATATTAATCTTGAATATAATGGAAAATATTATGAAAATAATTAATAACACACGAATAAGAAAAAAAAGAAAACAAAATAAATTAACACAAGAACAAATTGCAAAAATTCTTAAAATTGATTATAAAACTTACAATAGAAAAGAAAATTGAAAAACACCTTTTACTATTGATGAATTTGTTCAATTATTACAAATATTTAGTAAAAATAAATAAAAATACCAAAAAAGGCATAAAAAAAATATATACAATTAATTATTATGCATATACATTTATATTTTAATTTTAAAAACCATGTATGAATTAGAAACTACTGCAGTTGAAAGTATATGAACGGCAGCAATGGATACAGCAAACAGTTTATTTTGAATTCTAGCATCTCTTTTGCCTGTTCTAGTTCCAGTTATAGTAATTATGTTTGCTATAGGTCTAGTTGTATGACTAATCAGGAAAAGATAATATTCTAATATTTTACAAAAGAACGAGTTAATAGCTCGTTTTTTTCTTTTAAAAAAAATTATACAAAATATACCAAAAAAGTCATAGAAAAATTAAACATATTAATTATAATTCATATGCTTTTATATTATTAATCTAAAAAATCATGTATGAATTGGGTACTTGATCAGTATCAAGTATATGAGATGCTGCAACTAATACAGCAAACAGTTTATTCTGAATTCTAGCATCTCTTTTGCCAGTGCTAGTTCCAGTTATAGTAATTATGTTTGCTATAGGTCTTGTTGTTTCTTTAATAAGAAAAAGATAATATTCCAATATTTTACCCCCCAATATTAAACCCAAAAAGAAAAAAAGGAAAAAAAAAGAAAAACAACTTTGCCATATTTTTTTGATGAACAAGTCAAGACAAAAATCCCAAAAGAAAATTTGATTTTGTGGTTATTTTCTTTTGTGTCTTTTTTTGTCTTTACTTGTGAAAAATCAAAAAAATATCAAATGAGTTGTTTTTTTTATTATCATAAAAAAATATACCAAAAAAGGGATGAAAAAATACTAAAAAACATTTATAAATAAATCATTTAATATTAATAAAAAAACAAAATGATTTGAGAAATTATTATATGAGTCATAAATTTATACTTATTATTGTGATTATATATTTTATTAGTATTACCATCTTTGTTTTTATTTTATTTTGTGATTCATGTATTCGGTTGATGGATTTATAAACTAATATTAGATAAAAAATGAATTTAAGTTGACAAAACATTATTGACATATACCCTACTGATTGCCGAACATACGACACTACAACACTATCTTGAGATACACAATATCTTGAAAAATGTGATTATCAAATAGTAGTCAATCAAGAAGAATTATTAACAGTTTTCTTCAATCTTGTTGTATTAGTAGTAATATTTTTATTTATTTATAAATTAATAAAATGAGTTATAAAAATTTTTTAAAATATATAATTGCAATACTTTTTTCATCTTTATTCTTATTTTCATTTATTTTTTCTGATTATATAATATATAGAAATGTTGATGATTGATGAAAATTATATAAGAAAAATGCTGATGATACTGATAACTGAACACCAATTAATTCCGTTTCTAGTAGCTACCCAAGATATTCCCCAGATTGAGAATATATAATTTATACTAATCGGACTGATAGTTGAAACAGATTATATAAGAAAAATGCTGATGATACAGATGACTGAACACCAATTACTTCCG
>CAZACQ010000029.1:0-2609 GCA_964483725.1 uncultured Candidatus Peribacteria bacterium
AGTTTTGTTGAGCAAATTCAACAAAATCATCAAGTTCCATTTCACCAAAAACAGTGCTAAATCAAGCTCAAATTAATCATACAGAACTTTTTCAATATTGAATAAAAGTTTTTCATCATTTTTCAATAACTGAAAATCATATTTCACCGTAAGAAATAATTCATTCATTATTTAATTCTTGAATTAGTCAAAGCAAAGCTTTTGATCAAAATCATAACACTGAAAAAAAACTTCAAATACTATCAAAAGTTCACTCTCAGTTTAAAGCATCATTAAATTTATCATAATGTGAAGAAAAATGATCTGCAAAATCATATTCTTCATATCGTCTATCCAAAGCTCTTTGAAAGCTATCATCATCAATATCTATATCAAATTCTTCTGATAATTGTTCTTTTGTTTTTTCTTGAAAGTTTTCTTTCATAGATTCTAATTCTGACTCATTAATTTCAGGAGCTGAGTCTCATCAAGCTCAATTTCTCATAGCAGATTTTATTTCCTTATATCAAAGAATAGAATCCTTAAAATCACTACTAAACCATCAAATAGCAGTTAGACCAAATCACCAAATTCAACTATTTACTGATTTTCATTCATTAATTCTAGCAGTATATTTATCTCATATCCATCAACCTACAAATCAAAGTATTCATCACTCCTCTTTTGCAGTATTATAAATATTTTCTTCTGCTTCCTCAAGATTGGAAGAAATATCATCTGCAAGATTTGAAAGCTCTCTTGATGTGTCCTGCAAAGAAGAGTATGCTTCTTCCAATCTATCATCTTCCAAGTTTTCTATTTGTTCTTGAGTAAGAGAACTAAGAAACTCGTTTATTTGCTGTATATCTTCAATTTCTAGCGAGCTCTTTGACTCTATATCCTGTTTGATTCTTTCTATTTGCTCTACAGATCTTCAAAAACTTTGATTAAATCTATCAAGAAAACTAAGAATATCATCTTTTAAAGAAAAGTCTTGTTCTGTTGAAGACTCAATACTTTCTTTAAGACTTTCTAACTCTCACCTAATATTATTTAATATCTCATAATTAGCAACCTCTTCAACAGATCTTTCCTGTGTTTCCTGTCTTTCTATAGACATTTTGATATTTTTATATTATTAAATTAATCTTGTTGATGCTCACTTGTTGAAACTGAGTTATCTCATCATAAATAATGTCTTCATCACTCAACAGCTGCAACAGCAACCGCTCACAATATTCATAAATGATTTATCGCAACAGCTTCTGCAAGTCACCTTCACCAATCTTCTTTGGTTACTGAAGTATCTTCTCACATATCAAATCAAAATCACTCTCATATAGGTTCGTATGCAGCTAAGGCTACTGTCCATCAAGCAGTTTTACCTAATCCTCAGGACTGTCTTCACGTAGCAGCAAAGTTTGAATACCTCATTACTCACCTAACATAACCATCCTTCATAGTATTAGTCCATCACATTCAATTGAAATGGTCTCTAAATCTAGCAACTGTCCAATTCTTAATACCTGGCATTCTTTCCTTAAGCCTATTGAAAACATTACTAGGCATCATATCAGATAGTTTTCTGTCATTAAACCTTGCAATCATTTGATCTGAATTTTGGAGAATTCTTTCATAATTATTTCTTATAAACTGTTCTGGATTTCTAACTGGCTTTCATGTTCTATAATTTATTATTTGTCAGCCTTCTATTTTATATCTTCAATTACTAGTAGTAAATTCAGCAGACCTATTGTTTCTTCAAGTACCTTCTACAAGGCTTCTTGCTCTAACAATTTCAGGTTCTCAATTTGAGTTTCTCCTAGCAACTAATCTTCATCACCTTTCTGCTCACCTAAATGCTCAGGCAAGAACTATAGCATAAAGCATATCCGAAGCAGACCATTCTCATTCATCAAAAATCAAAGAATCAGCAGCTGCAACTCAAGATATAGCTATTCACTCTGCAGTAGTTTGAGTAGCAAACCTAAGTCTTTGTTGAGATAAAGGAAGGTTTGGATTTATTGACTTTCACATTCTTTGAAAAACTCATCAAACAGCTCTAAAAGCACCATAAAAAGCTATACTTTCACCTAATCATCTCATAGAATACATATTTTCTCATTCTATAGCTGACATTGCTCATCAATATCAAGCATAAAAACTACTACCTCCAAACGCACTTGATCAAACCCATCTTGTAAAAGAATTATTCAATCTACTTGCTCATATCATTCTAGAAGCTCATACTCAAGCTCTACCAGCTCTTGCTGCATTTATAGCCCAAAATCATGCACTACCTGTAAAAACTCATGCTCATATTGCTAATACTTGAATTCAAATTTCAGTTGCTAATTGCTTTGGAGAAACTTTATTCCGAAATCAATGTCCATTTAATTCAGAAAGTATAGAATAAAACTCATTATCTCAGTTATATCATCCTAACCGAGATAATCAAAAATCATCACTATTTGTTATCTTATAATCAAAAACTGAATTATAGAAAACTATATTCATAGATTGTGAAATTATCATTTCTCTAAGCATATCATATGCTTCCTGCTGAGACATATCCTCATTTTCTTCTGCTATTTCTCTAGCTTTCTCCCTAAGCTCTCCTTCTTGTTCAT
>CAZACQ010000029.1:2709-5760 GCA_964483725.1 uncultured Candidatus Peribacteria bacterium
TTTATGAAATTAATCAAAGCAAGCTTTCTTCCTTCTTCAGAAGTTTCACTAAAAATAGCTTCAATTCATTCTCTTATTTGTTCATGCTCGTTAATATTAGATCTTCCTCACGGTCAACCATTATGGTACTCTTCTCAAACAATTATTCTTGAAAAATTATTTAATTCTGAATTCACAAAACCATCAAAATCATCTGAAGATTTTTCTCAACTTCTCACAGAATCCATAAAACTTTCCAAAGAAGACTCTATATTATCAATAATATCACTATCATAGTTATTTCTTAAAACTGATAACAAATAAGAAAAATCTTCCAACTTAGCTCATAATTCATCTAGCTCTCTTAATTTTTCTGCATACTCAGGATTTACAGATTCTAAGTATTCATAATTAATTCATCAATCAGGTCAAATAAAATTATTTCTTCATTCTTCCATACTAATAATTGGCACCAAAATCTCATTTGAGAAGGCATCATCCAATAAAGCATCTACATCTTCTTGCTGTTCAGTAGTTTCACGAGTATCCTGAGTTTCATCAGAATCAGTATCCTCTGTATCATCAGCTCAAGACTCATCACTAGCTCAACCAGTAGAACCAGCTCAAGCTCATGCAGTAGCTCATCATCAAGCAGAAGTTCATCTTCTTCTACCCCTACTAGGAGCTTCTTGTGATTCATCTTCACTACTAGCATCTGTTTCTTGTATTTCTTCAATAATTCAATTATCTATCAAATATTGAATATTAAATTCTTCAGATATTCATGAAAAATATTCTTTTTTATATTTATTAAATTTTTTACTATCTAATACTCTATAATTATTTTTTATTTCTTCTATCTCTTCAAACTTAGAAACAAAAGATTCAAAAATCTCCATAAAGCTAATATTCTCATTTTTTGAAATAAACTCTCTCCAGTTATCAGCTGTAACTCACATTGAAGAAAATCACAATCTAACTATTTCTTCAAATCTATCATCTCATAATTCTTCTATCAATTCCTTATTGGGATCATCATCACTTAATTGAGATAAGTATTCCTGGGTATCAAATGATATATTTCATCAATTTGTAGATATAAATGAAGAAATATCTTTTACTGATTTATTTCAAAAAACCATACTAATAAACATTGGAGATCAAACTTTTTCTTTATAATCTGAGTTTTCTTGTTCAGATTTCTCTAAATTAGATTGTATAGAATCTTTCTGCTCTTGAGAAATTCATGTTGAGATACTTCATCAATACAAAACATTTCTTGTGAGTCCAACTAGGGATTGTCAAGTAACAGCTGAAGACACAAAATGTCATCATATCAATACTCAAATTCATTTAAAAAATCATGCTTGTTTATACAAAGCATAACCAGCTGCTAATATTCAAGCTACAGGTGCTAATCATGTAAGAATTTGTCTATCTTGAGGCCTCATATTTGTTTGTTCTAATGCATGATCTATAACTCCAATAATTCCTCACTCTTCTAAAATTGACACATCAACATCTTCATCAAAAAGCTCATTCAAAGAGCTAGAAAATTCTAAAGATGTATTAAGATCTTCTGCAAGCTTAGAATAATCATTATCGTACGCATGAATTAGTAACTCTCAATAATTCTCTCTTCAAGAATCAAAAGAATTCCAGTAAGATCAAAGCAATTGTGATTCTGAATGACTAACTCAATCACATTCTGGATAGTTTCAAAAATTATCTTGAAAATCATCTAAAAAATTATTCATAAAAGAAATGTCTCATATGGTTCAGTCAGAAATAATTTCTTTTATATTAGTTTTAGATAAATTTTCTTTTAAAAAGTTTATCTTATCTACATCCATATTTGAAATTCTTCTAAATATCTCCTTATTTAACAAAGTCTCTGTTCTTGTATTTGAAATGTATCATCATTCAAGTAAATTGATCATTGAATTTAATGGAATAGATGACAACTCAGACTCATCTAATCAAGATATAACCTCTCAAGAAAGCTCAGCTAAATCTTCATCTGCTCTAATAATATCTGGATCCTCAGAAAGTTCTAGATTTCAAGAAAATCATATTTCATCTAAAATATTGTTTAAAAAATTATAAACCTCTTCATCACTATCTAAAAATCATACATATTCTTCATTTAATTTTATATAGTATTTTCAAGCTTTTGACTCAACTACAACTTTTTCATTAAAATTATCTATAGTCATAGAAGAATCAGAATATGAAGAAGAAAGATCTATTTTTTCCAAGTCTAGAGAATCAATTTCACTATAATCATCAACTGAATTTATAGTGTATTCTAAATTATCAACCATAACTAATCGTTAAATTATATAAATATTTCATACTGTAATAAATTATAAATAAAACACAAATGCTGTCAAATTTTGAGTATATTATATGTTTTTATTATATTTATTTTCAAGAATCAGGGATTTTTACTCATTTACTAGGGGTTGCATAATCATTTACCATATTACTTACAGGATTATTGAACAATCTTGAAAAAACATCTTTCATCTTTACATCTTCTCTTTCATCTTCTGGGAAATTTGCAAAAATAAATTCATTATTTTGTCTAGCAAAGTCTCATAGTTTATTTAAATGCTCCTGAGCATTTGGATAAGATGAAATATCTATATCAGCAGATAATGAATTTATATCAATTTCTCAAGTTTCAGTATCAATCTTATTCAAAAATCATTCATCTCCAAAAGCTTTTTTATCCTCTATTTGGTCAAATATATGAGTAAATCACTCTTTATCATCCTCCGATATATAATCAATCTTTTCAAAAAATTTACTTATTTTTTTATTATCAAATTTGTTAGGCATCAATTCTACCTGTTTACCCAAAAGACTAAATGAAGCTAATCAATTAATAGATGAGATCATACTACTTAAAAATCAAGTCAACATATTTTCTATATGTTTAACAGGATTATCAATAAATGATGTTTTTTCTGAGTTAAAATTTCATGTTTCAAGATGTTCTTTATTTACAGCTATCCATGCTGACTCTCATCATTGGGATTCTATTTCTGCTTTTAGCCCACTTATTTC
>CAZACQ010000030.1:0-5266 GCA_964483725.1 uncultured Candidatus Peribacteria bacterium
GCTGGGTCATATACTCTTCATTGATAAGGTTCAAGCATTTCTACCATCAAACGAACTATAGATTTTGGAGTATAAAACTGTCATCATTTCTTACCTTCTGCACTTGCAAATTGTCACAAAAAATATTCATAAACTCTTCAAAATAAGTCTTTGCTGTTTTCATACTCTGCTTGTAGTTCAGCATTTGAAATTAGATCTATCAATTGCCCTAGAGAAGCTTTATCTATATTTGCTCTAGCATATACTTTGGGTAGTACATTTTTTAATTCTGGGTTTTCTTTCTCTATAGCTTCCATAGCATCATCAAGCACTTGCCCTATTTCTGGCAATTTAGCTTTGGCTTGGATATTGCTCCATCTGGCTTGTTCTGGCACAAAAAATATATTTTCTGCTATGTATTCATCTTTGTCTTCTGGATCAGAAAAATCATCTTGAGAAAGTTTGTCATATAGATCTTGGAAAGAGTCAGAGATATATTTTAAGAAAACAAGTCATAGTACTATATGTTTGTATTCAGCAGCATCAATATTTTTTCTAAGTTTGTCAGCTGCTTTAAAAAGTTGAGCTTCAAGTTTTCAGTTATTTTCTGTATTTGCCATTTTTTTGTTAGTTTGATATAAAATCATCTATTACTTAATTAAATCTTCCAAATCATCAATCATTTTTTCAATAACTTTTATTCAATCTTGATAAAATTTATCTGAAGAAATATCAATTCAGATAGTTTGTAACAAATCATAAGGAGTCATAGAGCCTCAAGCTTTTAAAATATTTTTATATTTTGGTATAAAATCTTTTCATTCTTGTTTGTATCTTTGGTACAAAGAAAAAGACAATATATTACCAAATGAATAGGAATAACAGTAAAAAGGACTTGCAAAAATATGAGGTATTCAAGACCAAGAAGACTCTTTTTCTTCAGGCACATCATAGTCTATTGTATCACCAGACATTTCTACTTGTGTTTGTCTCCAAATTTTATTAAAATCAGCATAAGTTAGATTCTCTCAATTATAAAAACTTTCATGAACCCTTTTTTCAAAATTAACATATTGAATTTGTCTAAAACTAGTTGCAAATGCATTTTCTATTTGTTTTGCCAAGAATGCAACTTTCTCATCATCTTCTAATTTTCATTTTATATAATCTGCAAAAACTAACTCATTAAATACAGATGCAGTTTCAGCCAGACAAAGACCTGTATCATATACCTTTCTTTTTTGAGATTGAGAAAAATATCAATGTATAGCATGTCAAAACTCATGAGCTATAGTACTAACATCATCCAAACTATCTGAATAATTTAAAAATACAAAACTTTTGTGGTCTTTATCATAAGAAGCAAAAGCACCTCACCTTTTTCATCTTTTGGGAAAAACATCTACTTGTCAGGAAGTAAACATTTCTTTTGTAAATTCTGCAAACTCTTGATCAAAATTTTTCATACAATCAAGAATCAATGATATTCATTCTTGGAAGTCTATTTTTTTGTCTTTATTAGAAATAGGAGCTAGTACATCATAATATTGCAGCTTATCTTTACCCAAAAGCTTTGCTTTTAATTTATTATATCTTTGATATAAATGAAATGATTTTGTTACTTGCTCAAGTAATTTTTCTATAACTTCATCTGAGATTTCTTCTGAATTGTTTCTAGGTCCCATTACAGATTTAAATCACCTCAGCTTAACATCTGTTATCCAATCTTTGACCACACTAGCATAAACATTACCCAAAGAAATTTGAACTTTTTTATCAAGGTATTTTTTTCTAATTGCATCAAAAGCTTTTTTCCTGGTTTCTGGATTTGCAGAAAGTCTAAGATTTCTTACCTCATCCTCTGTTAGAACTTTTGTTTTTCAATCAATATTTAATCTAAAAACAAAACTTCAAGTAAGCTCTTCATGTAAACTTGATAATACATTGCTTACAGCATTTGATTTTATATTTAGAGCAAATTCAGTTTTTTCATCCAAAAGATATTTTACTGAATTAGCTTTTTGTACAAACCAATTTTTGTAGTCTTTTAATTCTTCTTTTTTTGAAAATTCTATCATTTTTTCATAAGATATATCTTTTATTTCTTGATCTACAAAAATCAACTCATTACTAAGTCTAGTTACAAAATCATCAAACTCTTGATTTTTTTTGATAACATCTTGATTTTGTGTATCCAAAGCAAATAAAAAATGTAAATATCTTCATATTTTTACAGCTAGATGAGAAATTTTATCATCATCTTCAAATAGCTCTAAAAATCATTTTTCATCTAAATCTTTGATTTTTCATTTATATTTTTTCACAAATAAGTCCACCATTTCTTCTACTTTTTGCATATCTTTCTTTATTTGAGGATCATTTATTCCTTTATAATATTGATCAAGATTCCAATTTGTTTCAATTTTTTGCATAAGTTTAAATTACTGACTAAAATAGCTTATTTATAAATATTTATAAAATGAATTCAATTTATTATTTAATAATACTTGAAATTTGTAAAAAGTATATTATAATTTGTATACATTTAAAGATATAATATTTAAAATGCTAATAGCTCAAAAGAACCTCACAGAATTAAGCTTTAATGATGCAGTATCAAAAATATTTAAAAATTACCCAGAAACAGCAGATATACTCAAACAAAGAGCTTTGACATGCAATGAAAATGAGCTAAAAATAATTAAAGAATCAATAAAAGACCTAAATAGCTCATTATTAAAATGAGATATACCCAAAAAAGATCACTGAGCAATTGCAAAAAAAGTAAACCAAATGGCAAAAAGTTTTGAAGAAAACATAAAAACATTCAAGAAATTATATGAAATTGAAATTGAAGAAGAGGAAGAAAGAAAAAAAGAAAATCCTGATGAGCTACTAAAAAATTTATAATTTAAAATAAAAACAAAAATGAATAACCCAGAACAATTTGATAATTATGAACAAGACGAACAAAACGAACAAGCTGAAGAAAAAGAAGAGGCAGAAGATATAGAATCTGAATCATGAAACAGATTTACTAATATGCTATCTTGAGCTTTTGAAGCTAGTAAGGATTCTGCAAAAAGCATTGTAGATTCTACAAGAGAATGATTAAGTAATACTAGAGATTCTGTATCAGACAGTTTTAGTAATGTAAGGGAATCAATTTCTGATACATCTAGCTCTGTAAAAGATAGAATTGATAGTTTTTTAAACCCTAATAGTTGAGAAACTTTTGGATGAGAATGACTAGCTTGATGAGCAGCAAATGCAATAGACAATCGCAGAGAACAACTTGAAACAGCAGCTAATTGGTAAATTCTTCATAAATAACATATAATACTGCAAGACTTAAATAAACATCAGCTATATTAAAGACAGGGAAATTATATATTGAAATAAAATCTCTTACTCAACCAAGATAAATCCTATCAATAAAATTTCAAATTGCTCAAGCAAATAATAATATAATAACCCAAGATCAAACCCATCTTTTTTGATATATAAAAAGAAACAGGAAAAAACTTAGCAAAGTCACTAAATAAACTATATATGAGTTTATATCAATTCACCAAGCTATACCTTCATTAAAAGCTTTTGTGATAAATATTGTATTGTTTAAAAATTCAAAATTATAAAATAAATATTTGGTAAATAAATCTATAAATACCAGTCAAGATACAAAAATTATAATATTACATAGTCATAGCTTTCATATATATCTTTTTAAATAAAGATATATATCCTTAGCTTTATTGATTTTTCATATTTCTTTTAGATCTCATATGGATATGTATCATTCATTTTTAAGCCACTGTGCTAATGATCTTAAATTTTTTCAAGAATAGTCTCAAAATTTTCATCTTTCAAAATCAATAATATTGATTTTCATATCATCAACTAGTATATTTGCATTAGGCTTACTCAGTTCTCAATGAACAATTCAATTTTTGTCTAAAATATAAGCTTTTTTTAATAAATCTAATATAAGCTTATTCTTTTTCTTATCATCTGAGTTTGCAAAAACTTTATTAAAAGAAGAGCCTTCAATATAATAATATTCAAAATAATCATCTCAGTATGATATTATTTGAGGAACAAAATGTACTCAATTATTATTTAATTTTTTTATAATATCAATTTCTTTCTTGATACTAGCTTTTTTAGTCTCATCTAAAGCAAGTTTTTTTGAAATTTTGCTTCAATTCTCTTCATAGATAAAAACCTCTCCTCTTCGTCATTGTCAAATTTTTTCCATTATGCTCTATAAATTATTATAAAATTCTATTATTTCATTCATAACATCTTTTTTATCATAATCTCTAAGTAAAATATGATTTGAATCAGTATATTTTATGAAATCTTTTTTTTCTGAAGAAATTTGTTCGTATATATAGTATGATCACTGTATATCCACAGTTCTATCAGAATATGAATGTTGTATCAATGTGGGTACTTCAATCTTATCAAGACCCTTTCTTGTGTTATCTACAAATTCATGAGAATTAATAATTGGAGAAAAAGGAAAGTTCCAATAAGCAATATGTTCCTCTTTTCAGCTGTCTTTATTTATTTGTGCTATATTAATTTTTTTTCAATAATTTAATTGTCAAGAAATATAATCAAAATAATCTATTGGTAAATAATCAAAGTTAAAAAATCTAGCTTTTAAATATGGAGCCAGCAAGTAAAGTCAATCCAAATTATCATAAGGATTTTGAGCAAGTCTCATTGCTAAATTTCAACCAAAAGAAAATCACACAAGATTAACTTTCTTACAATCTTTTGAAATTGAAGAATAATATCATCTTGCTTGTTCATACCAATCAAAAAGATCCAAATCAGCTAACTTACTTGGAGTTTTTCAATGTCATTTAAGTCTTGGCACAAAAACATAATCTCAAAATTTATTATTAACTTTTTTAGCTAAATCATAATATTCATTTGGCACTGAAGTATATCAGTGCAACATTAACCAGCAAGAGTCTTTAGATCATTCAAACTCAATCTTTTCTCATCATTCAATAATTCAATCTTTATAATCCCAATATTGTAAATCTCTAGCATCTATTTCTTCTGCTTGAAATAGTCAAGTAAATCAATATATACTAAAAAATCATACCAAGACAACAAATAAAGAACTTACAAAAAAATATTTAATAATTCTCATTAAAAAAATAATTAATATAAATTTACAAATTATAATATATTTTTTATCTTAATTTTCAAGGAAACAAATTAATATTATTTGATATTATTAGCTAATTTATTATACTAAAAACTGACA
>CAZACQ010000031.1:0-3858 GCA_964483725.1 uncultured Candidatus Peribacteria bacterium
GCATCTAAAATAGACCCCGCGACATTATCACAATCCCCTCGTCTGGAATGTTTACCTTCTAATTTGATAAGAACTTTTACGCCAGATAGAGGTTCAGAAGGTTTATCTTGGGTGTTTAATTGTTTATAAGCATCTTTTTGCCAGTTCCTGTAATTAGTAGGAGTAAAGGAGCGACCCCCATTTGGGTTAGCCCGAGGTCGGGCTTTGGGAACAATAGACCCTTCTAAAATAAACTTCATGATTCACATCCTGCTAACTCATATACTTTTTGATTATTTTCCCAACCGTGACAAATCTCAGGTAATTTTCCATCTAATCGGATATCATCCAGCCATTCAAAAAGCATTTCTTTGATTTTTTTGGGAACATCTTTATATTGTAATAGAGCTACTAGAATTATTGCTTTGGTGGTTGTTTTAGCCGTCGCAAAAATTCTAAAAATACTAATTCCTTTATCTTCGCAGATAGTTAGCAAATCTTCCAACCAACTTGTTTCCCCAATAATTAACTCTTGAGGCACATATTTATTTATAATCCACTCTTCTTCTTCAGTTGGTTCTATGTTATCAACACCAAAGATTAAGTTTTCAACAAACTCTTGTAATGCTCTTTGACCCCCTAACTTACGAATTGTTTTGGAAACCAGAGAACGAGATTTATTAATTGCTTCACCAATAGCACTAAAATTTACTTTGTCTCGAAAGGTTTTCATTGCGGTATTAATGGCGTAACAAGTTCTTTGAAAGGCATCACCAGCATCAGGAGTAATAGCCATTGCATTTTTTTGAGTGATTTTATATCCTCTATCCACTAAAAATTGAACATCCACATCACCACAAAGATAATAGGTTAATTGTTCGTCTTGACGACGATTGGCTCGGATTCGTCCAATCTCCTGAATAATCTCTCCTGCGGTACGTTCGCCAACAAGTTCCTGAAAATCCTCTGAAGGGTTGCTTAAATCAACAGTCTCACCTGTCCAGAGTGTATATTCTTGGCTTAGTGAACCAAGGTGAGGAAATGGCACACCAAAAGACGCTATCGCGCTTTTTTGCTCAAAAGCATTAGAACCGCGACCATCGCTAAAATGATGTAACCAGCCACTTTTGGCATGAGCTTTCCAATCAATAAATCCGATATTTTCCTTTCCATGCTGGTCTTGAAACGCCTCAACCAAAGCATTAATGCGACTCTGGCATAAAGTAGAGCGTTCTTTATTAGCTCGTCCTAGTCCTGTCACATGAACCAAATCAAGATTTTCTTTGGTGGGGTTGGTAAATGACACTTCTAAAATTTCATCTTCTTCGCAATCAATTTTATTAGCCAAGTCTTTTTTAGACCCTGTTGCGTCTTGAAAGACCACATATCCAAACTTATCTAGAACCTCTAATAAATGCTGATTACGGAGTAAAATTTGCATCTGATTATCAGACGCTGAAAACGCACCATCTAATTCTTTATTCCAAATTTTCAGGAAGTCAATTAACCAGTTTTTCCGAATAGTTGCATCGTATTCTTCGCCACTGCGTAGAAAGCTGAAAACTTCATCGTCTTGGCTTTGTAAAGTTTCTAATTCTATAATGGCATCACCAAGCCATTCTGGAGGAGTACCCAAAGTTTCAATAATTTCTTTGTGACTCAATCCGTACCGAGAGCGATCACGCTGAATCAAAGAAGAAATATCAGCAATTTTGTCGTTGAGATCGGATTTCCATTCTTTATTGGTTAACTCCCGTAAAAGATAATTTGCGTTGAACCAGTCGTTAGCCCCAATTTCAATGGTTTTATAGGGTTCTAGCGTTTGACTGTATTCATCAACAATTCCCACGGTATGTTCCCCAACAAAATCGGGGCTGATACCTTGTGGATTGGCTCTCAAACGACTATATGATAAAGCGTGTTTAATTTCGCTTTTGAAGCCGTAGCCGTCCGAACTGCCGTGTTTACAATCATTCTGGAATGGGCAAATCCCACACAGATCAACTTTTAGATTTTTCTCAGCAACCGTCTGAAATCTATGTGTCCAGTGACAATTAGACGGTGTATCAGACACCTCCTCTTTTTTCGCGCGACGACGTTGAGGGTTTCCCAAAGGAGTCTGTTTATTGGTTTCTACAAATCCATTGTGGCGAGTGGGCAGTTCCACATAATTTTCTTCAATCGTTACTACCGTAGGATTACGACTCGATTGAGTCATATAGAAGATTTTATGATTATCTTCCTCTTGCTCAATCGTAAAAAAGTCGTCAGGCATCAATTCACCCACCATGTGAGATTTACCACTGCCCATGGTTGAGGAGTCAAGCACATATTTCCAACCTTTTTGTTTTGCTTCTTTATAAAAGTTTTTACGTTGTTGGTTATTTCTGATAATAAATTTGGGTAGGGTTACTCCTTTTTGAGCTTTGGGGATACATCCAAGTTTATATTCAACTAATTCCGCATCATGGTTAAAAGTCTTCACAGAACGCAATTTTGGTTGGTTGTGTGATACTTTCAATTTGGCAATAATATCATTCCAATTTTTAGGTTCAAACTCAGATGCCTTATTCTTAAATTGGTGAGGTTTTAACCAATTGATCTCAGCATTGGCAGGAACTTCATCAATATCACCAGCCGAATTATCTGCCAACTGACCCCAGTCAGCTACCCAAACGGTATATCCCAAAGAGGCGAACCAATAGACCTGCTTCAAGTCACGATTGCGAACATTCTCGTTTAAAAAACATCCCGCATCGGGAAAATAACGAATAGTAGGAATATAGTGTTCTAAGTAAGTCTTGAGAAGCTGTTCGGACTTCCGAAGATCACCATTTAATGCTGAACCAACCCACATCCCACCATGGATCTCACTGGCGATTTGAGGCTTTAGAGTTCCTTCACAGACATTTAGAATTGAACGATTAGATTCGCCCGTTTCTCGAAAAGATAAAGGATACTCCCCATTTTTTAGTGCCGAAGTGCATTCTACATTGTCTCGATAATAACTTTTCAGCCAAACATACTTGGCATCTTCTGGGCTATCCGTTTTGATCTGATACCCTTGACAACGTCCCGTCCAATCGTAAACAGGAATAAAACAACCTTGTCGCCCGACATAACGATATTTTGCACCGACAACATCCGTTGGTGCAAACCCTGCCAAATTGTCATGCAGATTATAAAGATATTCTCCTTTTCTGGGGGTCGAGCGATATCCTAATGTTTGGATCGACTCCTCAGATAGTCCGCGTTTTAATAAGTCTTGTTTATGATCCTCTCTCAATCCTAATTGAGAGAGAATTTTTTGATGTTGCTTATGACGTTGCTCAATGGTCAACGCTCGTTGTTGCGTTAGCCGTTCTTTTTTCTTTCTCTCTTCGGTGGCGCGATCAAACGCCTTATCCTTAGCTTCTTTTTCGCTATCCGTTAAGTGATCGACAGACTCAACATAATACGCGAACCCTTGTTTGTCAGTACCCTTGTTAATCCACCCATCTGCGCTATAATGGGTACGACAGAATACCAAAAGGGTATCGTTAGCTTGGCGACAATCTTTCCTCTCGCCTTGACAGATTGGGCAATTGCCTTTTAATTGGGTAAAGTTGCTCATATTTTCCTTTTGCTCGAAGAGGCTTAGTAATTTTAGTTTGTGGTTATTCTTATGTTTCAATCCCTCATGGACACTTTAATTATAGCCTAAATTATAAAAAGTATCAATCTCCTTTTATACCGTGAACAACTTATATTTAAACCCTAAGGTTCATTCACGGTTGGTTATATAAGCTAAAACCATTGATATGACTGAATTATAAGCAATTTATAGAGTCTTAAATGATAAATTCCAATTTATCTTCAGATTTATAGATAAGTTGACGC
>CAZACQ010000032.1:0-3591 GCA_964483725.1 uncultured Candidatus Peribacteria bacterium
CTCGTCGACGACATCGTCTACACCATCGCCCTGACCGCCATCCAGGCGGCACAGGGCGACTGATCGACCTCGCGCTGCCCCGCCCATGTCATCAGCGGGGCCGCGCGACCATGAACCATCAGGCCGCCGAGATACGCCCGGCCTGCGGCGAGGAGGCCTCCGCCCGGTCCCGACGCGGCATGCGACCGGCGAGAAAGGCCTCTCTTCCCGCTTCGACCGCGAGCTTCATGGCCCGGGCCATGCGAATCGGTTCCGGAGAGTGGGCGATCGCCGAGTTCATCAGCACCGCATCACAGCCCAGCTCCATGGCCAGCGCCGCCTCGGAAGGCGTACCGATGCCGGCATCGATAAGCACCGGCACGCTGGCGCGTTCGATGATCAAGCGGATGTTGTGCGGGTTCTGGATCCCGCAACCGGAGCCGATCAGCGACCCCAGCGGCATGACCGCACAGCAGCCCAGTCGCTCGAGCTCCAGGGCGACGATAGGGTCGTCGCTGGTATAGGCCATGACGTCAAAGCCATCCTTGACCAGTTCCTCGGCCGCCTTGAGGGTCTCCACCACATTGGGATAGAGGGTGGCCTCATCCCCCAGAACCTCGAGCTTGACCAGGCCGTGCCCATCGAGCAGCTCGCGGGCCAGCCTGCAGGTGCGCACGGCAGCACGGGCGTCGTAGCAGCCGGCGGTGTTGGGCAGCAGCGTATAGCGAGCCGGCGACACCGCATCCAACAGATTGGGTTCATCGGCACTCTGGCCCAGGTTGGTGCGCCGCACGGCGAAGGTCACGACCTCGGTGCCACTCGCCTCCAGCGCCCTGGCCGTCTCATCGAAGTCCCGGTACTTGCCGGTTCCTACCATCAAGCGAGAGTGAAAGCGTCTGCCGGCCACCACCAGCGGGGCATCTGCAAAGGGTTGGTCATCCATTGCGAACTCCTCGTAGTCCAGGTTCAACCGCCACCGATGGCATGAACGATTTCGACACGATCCCCATGGCGGATCCGGTAGCTGTCATGTTGGCTGCGGGGAACAATCGCCTCGTTTAACTCGACCGCTACACGACGCTCCTCGAGCCGGCTATCGACCAGGAGCTGACGGATCGTCGTTTCCGGGTTCAGCAGACGGCTCTCGCCGTTAATCCACACTTGCATCACAGACTCACCACGCCAAACAGGATGAAGGCCAGCACTAGCCCGAGCAGGAAAAGGGTCTCGGAGACCATCAGAATGACCGGCTTCCACCCCACCACGGCAAGCTTCTGGAAGGAGGTCTTGATACCCAGCCCAGCAATCGCAGTCACCAGGCACCAGCGCGACAGATCGGTCATGCCGTCGGCAACACTCGTCGGAATCGCGCCCAGGCTGTTGATGATCACCAGCACCACGAAGGCCACCAGAAAGCCGGGGAGACGGGGTATCTTGCTATTGTTCTGGCTGCCTTCGGCATGGCGGAATAGCAGGATGAAGCACATCACCACCGGCACCAGCATCGCCACGCGCATCAGTTTGACGAAGGTGGCGACATCGCCGGTATCCTCCGAGATCATGTAGCCCGCACCGACGACCTGAGCCACGTCGTGGATGGTACCTCCGAGAAAGACCCCGGCCTGCTGGTCGGTGAGACTCAGCACACCGGCAATCAGCGGATAGAGCACCATTGCTGCCGTCGACAGCGTGGTAACCCCCACCACTGTCAGGATGGTATTGCGCTCGCTATTGGCACCACGCGGCATCACCGCCGAGAGTGCCAGGGCCGCCGAGGCACCACAGATCGCCACCGCGCCCCCAGTCAGCAGCCCCATGTCGCGGTGAAGCCCCATCAACTTGGCTAGCAGCACCCCCATCAGAATGGTCAGTACCACGCCCGCCACCACCGTGACGATCGGCCCGATGCCAAGCGACGAGACCTGCTCAACGGTGATCCGTACCCCCAGCAGGGCAACCCCGAAGCGCAGAATCGTGCGGGCGGCAAACTCGATACCGGCGACACAGCGCCCCTCCTCAGAAAGGAAGTGCAGCGCCATACCGAACAGCAAGGCATAGAGCAAGGTGGGCCCGCCGTAGTGATCGGCGATAAAGGTCGTTGCCAGGGCAATAGTGATACAGATCAGCACTCCCGGCATGACCTGGGGAAACCCGTCTATAGCCGCACGAGACAGGATGATGGGGCTTCGAATGGCTCGCTTTCCGCGTTCGATGATCATGTTGTGCACTTCCTTCGAGCGATGCTGGGCACGAGCGCATCCTTGGCGCCGGTCTGGCGCCATATGAGCCCTCGCTTCGGCTGGAGAGTTAGAGATCTGGCGAGAGGGTTACTCTCGGGGCTGCCCTGAGAGAAAAGCGGCCTGGCGCCCCTACTCAGGCGGTGGTACGACCACGACCGGCACCTGGCTGCGCTTGAGAACTCCACGCGTGACCTTGCCAACGTAGGAGGCGGTAAACCCACGCTTGTTGGAGGCCATCACGATCAGGTCACTTCTCAGATTCGATGCCCGCTGAACGATGACCTTGGCAGGATAGCCTTCGACCACGTCTCGACTGGCCACACTGGATGCCAAGACGTCACCGCCCTCCCCCAAGGCATTGAAGAAGTTCTCCAGCTTGGCATCCAGCTGCTGCTGAGCATCATCCAGGCGTTTGCGAATCAGTCCCTGAAGAGTCTGCTTGTCGCGAATATTGACGCGCAGGGTGTTCATCACGTCATCGTCAAGCGACTTGACCGCGTGCAAGATATGCAGCCTGGCGCCGGTGGCCGATGCCAGTCTAACTGCCTGCTCCAGCACCACGTGGCTATCGCTGCGAAGCCCGACACAGCACAAAATATTATCGATCGGCTTCTCCATACCCCCTCCCGTGAACTCTGAAGTTGATCCCTAGACCCTGTTCAGTAACCCATCACTCTAGGCAACCAGAGGGCGATCTCCGGAACATAGGCGACGATGAAAAGGGCAATGATTGAAGCGGCAGCAAACGGCAGCGCACGGTAGGAGATCTCCTCGATGGAGGCCCCGCCGATCCCCGAGGCAACGAACAGGTTCTCCCCCAGAGGCGGCGTCTGAAAGCCGATCGCCAGAGCACAGACCACCACGATCCCCACGTGCACAGGGTCGGCACCCAGCATGTACATGATGGGCAACAGTACCGGTGTGAGGATCATGATGGCCGCCAGGGTCTCCATGAACATCCCGACAAACAGCAGAAACATGATGATCATGGCCCAGATGAGGTACATGTTCTGGGTGAAGTCCAGCATCGCCGAAGCGATATAGGCGGGTACACGCTGCTCAACCAGCAGACGACCGAATACCGTGGCGGTAAACAGAATCAGCAGCACCCGACCGCTGATCCAGGTGGTGGTTTCCAGGGTCTTCATGGCTGGGCGAAACTTGAGCTCCTTATGGATAAAGATACCTACCACCAGCGTATAGAAGATCGCGACGATAGCCGACTCCGTGGGGGTGAAGATACCCGAGTAGATACCACCAAGAATGATGATAGGGGCCAAGATGGACCAGATACCGCGACGCAGTGCCGTCTTGATAGAGGCCGTCGACCAATGATCTGTCATCCCACGATAGCCGTGTTTTTTTGACAGGA
>CAZACQ010000033.1:0-3269 GCA_964483725.1 uncultured Candidatus Peribacteria bacterium
ACATTTATCAGATAGGTGAGTTGATTTATATACTGATTGATGAGAACTAAAAGTTATAAGGTCTTATTCTGAAGACAAATTGAAATCTATACTAGAATTTTATGATAACTCTGACTTTCCTCAAAAAGCAAATCTAATATGAGTAGATAAATATTGAAGAATTATAGAGAGCTATATTCATGGTGATCTTCTTGTTCAATGAAACATACCAAATTGTGATTCATTTTCAGTAGGAGATTTAATTATTAAGCTATATAATAATAAATTTAAAAGTTTAGATTGAAAAAACTTTTTATTAAGAACTTTTAATGAGAAAATATCATCATTTAATTTCAAAGAAGAGGACTTAATAGAAATAAAACTAATTTTTACTGATTTAATAAATTTATTTAACTTTTGAGATATTGATATATCTTGGACTCATTGAGACTTAAAATGAGATAACATTATATTTAATTCTGATTGATTCTATTTAATTGACTGGGAATGGTGTAAGAAGTGATCTTTTGTGGAGGATGTACAAAAGTTTATTAGCAATGTTCTGAAATATGATAAAGTGAAGACAGATGATTTTTTAAATTATATTTTCAAAGATATAAACATTAATTGGTGATTATTTGTTTTTTTGGAAACTTTCTATTTTTTTTTAAATCAGGTACTGCAATTTTCAAAAAATAGAATTACTTTAGATGAGTTAAGAATATCTGTATGAGAAAAAATTAATGCATTTATAAAAGCTTCTATTTTTACGGTTGATTTTAATTGAAGAAAAGTAAATATAGCAACAACTACTAGTGTAAGTGATATTTTTTGTAGTGAGAGATTTGAGTCTCTCAAAGACAACTATGAACACTCAATTTTAAATGAAAATATGAACAATCAAGAACAAAGACTTGAAATAGCAAAGGCATTGATGTTAAAAAATAAAGATTTTATAGTACTACACTGAGTTTGTGCAAGACTAATAAATGGAAAGAATATTCTAATTTGATGATTGTCTTGAACTTGAAAAACTTATGTTTATAAGAAGTTAGTGGAACTGTGACTAGTTGATATGCTTTTTGATGAAGATTTAATAATACTAAATTCTGATTGATGAGTAGAACCCTTATGAAAAAAGTCTTTCATGTGAAATTTTAATTGAAACTATATATATCAAGAACTAGAGAACATTTCATGATGAATTGATATAGTATTTTATATACATTCTTGAATTGACTGATTTTTCAATAGTAGATTTAATTCAAATAATATATTAGATTATTTGTTGCATGAAAGGTATTGTGGAAATCCTGATTTAGAAGAACATTATAAAAGCTTTTATCTTCCAAACAACATCCAGTCTTATATACTATGAAATAGATTAAGAGATAATGATTTTAAACGATTAGCAAAGATATTATGAAAAAGTGAATAATATTAGTTGATTTTTCCAAGGTAGTTTCTCCTATTTGAATTTCTAGATTTGTGGCATCTAATTTGGAAAAATATTTGACTATAGATAAAAATGAAATTAGAAAAATTTATAAAGAAAATATATGAAAACTGGTGATAGCTGAGTATAGTATCTTTCAGTTTATTGATAATCTTGAAAAATATCTAATTGATTGATTTAGTAGAAAAGATTTGGAAAAGCAAATATACAAAATTCCAAAAGTAGATAAAAAATTTTTGGAGAAACTGCTTTTACTGAAAAAGGATTATCACATAGTTTTGATATCAGATGTATACAAAGAACTTGGACTTGAACTATCGAAAAAACTAAAAAGATATTTTGATGAGTTTGTTTTTTCATTTGAAGAATGAGCAAAGAAATCTCAAAAAATATTTTGGGAAAGAATATCAAGGAAAATTAATTTTGAAGATGTTAAGTTGTTTATTGATGATAAAAAAGAAAATATAGACTTGGCTAGGGAATTTTGAATTAAATGATTTATTTACAAAAATTACGAAAATGATATAAGTGATATATTTTGACAAGTTTATCCAAAATATGATAGTATCATATTATGAGCTTGAGCTGCTGGTATTATTTATTCTTATTTGTTGCAAAAGACAAAAAATTTAAACTTTTTGATTTTGGAAAAAGATGATGTATGAATGGGTCTTATGAGTAGTTTTAAAATATGATATTCTTATTTTGATATATGATGACATGCACTTCATGATAATAAAAAAGTATTATCATTTTTGGAGAGAGAAAAAAATATAAAACTATTTAAGCAAAAGAGAAAAGCATACATCCTGTATGATTGAACATTTATCCCATTCCCTTTTCAATTGCACTTAAAGTACTTGGATCCTAAAAAGAGAAGAGAATGCTTGTTATGATTTATGAAATCATATATAAACAATAAATGAAAGAAAACTTATAATATGGATGACTACTTGAAAAAAAAGTTTTGAGATGGTATATATAAACATTTTTTGAAAGACTATAATTTAAAGATTTGGAAAACCAAGCTTGATAGATTGTCTACAAACTGGCAAAATAGAGTTTATTATGAATCTATAGATGTTTTTTTGGAATGATATTTGAATAAAAATGAGGAAAATTATTGAACAAATAGTTATGTTTACTATCCACAAGAGTGATGATATGAAAATTTACTTTTACCCTTTTTTGAAGATGTAAAACAAAATATAAACTATTCTATAAAAATTAAATATATTGATTTAGAAGCAAAACTTATATCAACTAATGATTGAACCTTTTGTTATGATAAATTGGTCTCAACAATACCTATAAATGAATTAATTAAATTAACTAATATTAATTTTGATTTCAAAAAATTTGAATATTTGTCATTACAGATTTTAGCTATATTAACCCCAAAAATAAATACTAATAAACAAAGGGTATATACAAAAGATAAAGAATACTATTTTCATAAATGTGTACTAAATAGTAATTCATCAAATTATTTAAAAAATAAAGATGAGTTTATATTTCAATTTGAATCTACCTATAAAAACTGAAAAAAAATAGATAAACAGAAATTAATTGAAAATGCGAAAGATTTCTTGGTACAAAATTGATTTATAAGCTCTCGTGATGACTTTTTTGAAGTAGCTTATAAGGATATAAAATATTGATATCCAATTCAAACCAATGAAATGCTAAAAATTAAAGAAAAAATCACTAAGAAACTTAATAAATATAATGTAGTACTAATTTGAAGATTTTGAAATTGGGATTATATAAATTTTGATAAACTTATTGAAAAAACAATTACAACTTTTAATCTAAATGAGAATGAAAATATTGA
>CAZACQ010000034.1:0-2745 GCA_964483725.1 uncultured Candidatus Peribacteria bacterium
TTCATATTTCATAATGTAAAAAGTCGACTTTATTATGAAGAATTGGATGACTTTCAGCTTATAAAAAGGTTAATTATTTGCAGGAATTTGTTAAAAATGGATGAAATTATAAAGCAGGAGGAGTTTATATGTCAAATAAATATCTTGATTTTATTTCTGATGAGCATTTTCTAGAATGCATTGAGTATGTTTTTGAAGTTTATGAAAAACAAAAAAAAGAAGTCAGTGAAAGGAAATTTTACAGAAACAAGGTTGATCCTTTACGATTTACGTTTGACATTAACTTTTTAAGAAAAGATTTTGATATTAAGGAGTACTTGTCAGTAACGGAAATTCCTAGACAAATTAACAAAACTATAGGAAATGCAATAGGAACTTTCCATGAAATGATGTTTGATGGAATTGATGGATATCAGAAAGGTAACTTTGATGGTTATGACATTAAGGCAAACGATAATACATTATTTGCGGATATAAAAAACAAACATAATACTGTTAACTCGAGTAGCGAAGAAAAATTGTATCAAAAATTAATATCTATTGCCGATAGTTATCCAGATTCTAAAGTTTATTATGTTCAAATAATTGCAAAATATTCTATTCATAAAAATTGGATAGCGAAATATGATGTAACAAAAACTGATACAGAAACTCGTGTATATAATCATGAAAGGGTTTATATTATTTCAGCAGATCGATTTTATCAGTTACTTACCGACAATGATTATGCTTTTCGAGATGTCATGGAGGCTCTACCAATTGCAATCAATGACTTATTAGAAAAGAGAAAACTTACTGATGTAAAAGAAAACAAAAATCTCCTTGAAAGTTTAGAAAACAAAGCTAAGAAAAATAATTTTACTTTATTAGACCAAATAATATATGATAATTTCAATACATACTTAGGTTTTGATGAATGGAAAAAATAAAAAAAAGAGACAGAGTTAATTTCTGTCTCTTTTTTTATTAATTTGATTTAAGATTTTAACTAAAGATAAGCCAACAGCTTTTGCTAATTGAACAGGTACTGCATTCCCGATTTGCTTATATTTTGATGTTATAGGTCCTTCAAACTTCCAATGATCATCAAAACTTTGAATTCTTGCAGATTCACGAACCGTAAAAGGTCTAATTTCTTCTGGATGACATCTTTCAGTTTGCTTTTGACCAGGTGATGTTAGAATTGTTAAAGAAGGTTCATCCCAAGAAAGCCTCCTTGCCATTCCAGTTCTACCTCCACTTGAATAGTAGCTTTTCCCCATATATTCTTTAGCTACACTTTCTGGTAGATCTCTCCAACACCCTCCTGGAGGAACTTTTTCTAGAACCTCTTTTTTGTTTTCTGAATAAGTAGCTCCTTCAGATTTGGGAACATTTTTAATAACATCTTTTAAGACTAACTTTGAATCTAATGGTTTAGGAAATTTATATTCTAAATTATATTTTTCTTTTAAGTCTTTTCTAATTCCTATTATGAATAATCTTTTTCTTTTTTGAGCCACGTTATAGTTTATTGAATTTAGCACTTTAAATTTAATGTCATACCCTTCATTTTCAAAAACTTTGATCATTGTTTTTAGGGTTCGACCTCCGTCATGACTTTTAAGACCCCTAACATTTTCAGCTAAGAATAATTTGGGTTGCAACTCTTTGAGAGCTTCTGCAAAATAATAGAATAAAGTTCCTCTAGTATCTTTTAGACCTAATTTATTTCCTGCATAACTAAAAGATTGGCAAGGATACCCCCCAGATAATAAATCAAGCTCTTTATTTTTAAGGGGTTTGTTGATGTAATGAGTTATACCTTGATCCATAACTCTTTCAATGTCTTCTTCTACAACATTCCAATCAGGTCTATTGCTTCTGAGAGTTTCTGCTGCATAGTGATTATTTTCAACAAGAGCTAAAGTTTTAAAACCGCTTTTTTCAAGACCTAATGCAAGACCTCCAGCTCCAGCAAACAATTCAACAGAACTATATTCTTTATTAGAAACTATTTTATTAATATCAACATAATTCTCTGTATGTTCAAATAACTTAAGATTAATATTTTGATTTTCAACTTGCTCCTTTATTTTTTTCTCTAAAAGCTCATTTATTTCTACATTCAAATAATTACATATATCTCTAACTCTGCTTTTAACAAAATCATAATCATCTGAAAGAATTTTCGATAAATGGCTGCTTGAAATTCCAATTTCATCTGCTAATTCTTTTTGTGTATTAATTCCTTTGTTTTTCATTAATTTAATCACTTTATCTTGACTCAAGGTTAACATAACATCCCTCCGAAAATTGAAAATATTTTTAATTTTACCATGGATATTCTAACAAACATTTGTGCTTCTGTAAAGTATTATTGGAAAATTTGTTATTATATTAACCCTATAATATAATTTTATTAGGTAGACTAAGACCATTAAAAATAAGGAGTTGAGACTCATGGAAATAAAAGAAGAAGAAAAATTTAGAATACCTGCTTTAAAAAATATCAAGATATTTGAAGTTATTGACTGCAAAGGATCGAAAAAATTTTATATCAATGATTCTATAGATAAGGCTAAAGAAAAAATAATTAACAAATATCAAAACAAGAATGTTAAAATTAAGTATATATACTCAACTGATAACCTAGATACAGCAAAAAAAATGGCAGTCAAATTTCCTGAATTAAAATAAAGTAATATGAAATGTTTTTTTCAATCCCACAAGTAATAATGTATTATTTCTTGTGGGATTGTTATC
>CAZACQ010000035.1:0-1326 GCA_964483725.1 uncultured Candidatus Peribacteria bacterium
ATTTTTTATTTTTATTTTTTAAATTTTTATTAATTAATTTTATTTATTTTATTAAAAATTGCAAATTTTTAAGATATTTTTCATTTAGATAGAGAATTTAAAATATCTTCTGAAATATTATATCATGCATCTTTATTATCTTTCATAAATATAGGACTTGGATTTGCTTCTAAAAAATAGTACTTTTTTCTTGTCTTTATTAAATCTATTCAAGTAAAATTATAATTCAAAATTTCTGCAGTTTTTATGCAAGCTTGTTTTATATTATTTGGTAAAGTTATTGCTGTTGATTTATAATCACCAGTTCTAAAATCAATATTTTTTGTTTCTATTTTTATAGGATATACTTTTTTTCACAATACATATACTCTTATATTTTCTCATCTTATATATTCTTGGATACTACAAGGGTTTTTGTAAAAAATATCTTTATAAAATTTAAAAGATTCTTTTGTTAATAATCTAGTATAAAATCATCACATAACAGGTTTTAATATAAATTTTCATTTTTTTGTTTTTGATAAAATTCTTTCTATATCTTTGAAATTATTTGTTATAAAGGTCTTTGGAAAAGAAAATTCTTTTATATTCTTTGATATTTTATCAAATTGAACCGGTTTCATCCAGTGTTCATAAACTGAATTAGGATTGTTCAACCATAATATATTGGGGAACAGTTCAAAAAAACTTTTTATAGATGCAGTATTGTTTTTATATATCAAATTTCTGTTTTCTGATTTTGTGTTTCATACATATCAAAAAGGATTATTATTATAGTCTAACATACCTGGTCAGGAATAATTTCTCCAATATATTGATTTTGGACTTTTTATATGTTTTCAGTTAACATACAAAACAATGTCTTTTTGACTTCTCAAAGGCAGTTTATAAGAAAGATTTATATTTTGGGGATATTCACTCCAGTCAATAATTTCTACATTTTCTCATCTTTCAGATAATTTTTTATATATTAATTTTGACTGATTGTCATTATCTTTTGCAAATATTAGAATTTCTCTAGACATTATTTTGGGAATTTATTTTTAATAACTTTAAAACCAGATCATATATTTAATTAATAAATCTGGTTTTAAATCAAAGGTATATAATGATATAGTATTATCATCATTCTTCTCATAAAGCTTGTGTAGTAATTTCAAAATCAAAATCTGATTTAATTTCAGATCATTTTTTTTCATTATCTTCTGGTGGTTTATCTCATCAACCATCCTCTCATACGGCATTCGTGAAATCTCCTGGAGGTTCTTCTCATCATCATTCTTCTCATAAAGCTTGTGTAGTAATTTCAAAATCAAAATCTGATTT
>CAZACQ010000035.1:1426-2529 GCA_964483725.1 uncultured Candidatus Peribacteria bacterium
AATTTCAGATCATTTTTTTTCATTATCTTCTGGATTACAATTATCTTCAACCCATTCTCCATCTGGAAGTTTTATCTCTTGACCAGGGTAAATGTGATTTCAATATACCTCTCACCATTGTTCTTCAAAGAATTTTTCATCCAAGGGCTCTCATTCATTAAATCAAACTACTGCATTTATATAGTCTGTAATTTTTTCACTATCACCACCAAGACCATAATGTTCATCAACAATATGCCAAAGAGTGTCTCATGACTTAACTATATGAGTAGCATATTCAGGTTGCTCTATCTCACAACCATCCTCATATTCTTTTGTTTTATCTCATCAACTATCCTCTCATGAATTTGTTGTTGGTTCATTATCTGATGGATCTTCCCAACCTTCTAGTAACTCACGTAAATGGCTTCGATATTCTCACAAATGATCATAAAGATCTTCACTTAATTTCATTTGTTCATCAATAATATTGTATATTCAAGATAATATTTCCATAACATCATCATTATTTTGATTTTCTCTTCATATCTCTAAAATTTCTTGTCAAAATTCTCATATATCTTCACCTTGTGCATTTGAGAGGAATTCTTGTAAGGTATCTGCATCATCCATATTATCCCTTAGTCATTCTAACAAATCAACTTCTTCTCAATCCAGCTCACTTTCTATATCTTCAAGTTTATTTTCTAATTGTTCTGTCATTTTGGTTTTATTTATGATTTAAAGATATTATATTTTATCAAGAAGTCTATCTGCTTCTTCATGATCTTTTTCCTGCTCCTTTTCTTCTTTTTGCTTCATAGATTCTAATTTGTTTTTTACTTCTTTCATTTCATTTTGATTATTTTCTCTTTTATCAGCATCTGCACTATATATTCAATCTATAACTAATTTCCCCAATTTGTCTATCATACTTTCCGGAATATTTTCTACCTTTTTAAGTAAATTCCATACTTGTTCATATATGTTTCAGTCTTTTTTTACAACTTCCAACATATTTATAAGTTTGTCTTTTTTGGATTGATAATCCATTTCATTAAACTTTTTAATATATTCATCATAATCCAGCATTATTATTAATCATTACAATATAAATATATAAT
>CAZACQ010000036.1:0-2449 GCA_964483725.1 uncultured Candidatus Peribacteria bacterium
GATGGATGGAAGAAAATCCAAATTTGCCAAATGAAATACTAAGGAATAGTTGATCAGAAGAATTAACTACTGAGCAAATGATAGTAGTAAGACATGTACATGAAAATATAAGTAAATGAATATATCAAAACGAACAAGAAGACTTGATGATGATGACAAGAGAGCTTAGACAAATATGAATTACTAGAGAACAAACAAGAGTACTTATGGAAAATGGGATTTTGTGACAAGCAGCTGAAGTTATAGATTTTTATAGACAACCTGCTTTTGATCCTTCAAGAGTAGAAAACAATAAAGGATTGATACCTCAAATATATGAAAATATGACAAGACAAGAAATGATAAGTGAAATTAGTTCGAAAAATTGATTATGAGAACTACATAGTTTTTTTGGAGATATAAAAGATTTGACAAACTCTAATAATGTTAAATTTACTAATCTTTTATCTGAATCTAATTATTGGATTAGTCAACTTCATAGGAGATGATATGAAGGTATATCTAGAATATTGCCAGATGAATTACAATTACCAGAAGTTGTAGATAAAGTTACTTATGAGCTAAATGTATATATACTAGAAAATATTAGAAGTTGAAAAAGTCAAATTGAATGAGCTGTTTGAGAACCAGCAACTGCAAAGCTAAATTTTAATTGAATGAGTGAGACTAGTATAACAAGATTTATGGAAAAATATATGGGAAATGAAATTAAAAATTTAAAAGAACAAGCTTCCAATGCTTTAAGATATAAGGAATTCAATAAAAAATTAGATGATTATATTGGTGATATCCTTTATAGATTTAAAATTGATACCTCTTTTAATAATTTATGACATTTTGATATTTTAAGTAAATCAAATAGAGAAATATTGGATAATATGCCTAATTTTCTGAGAAACGACCAGCAATTTATGGACAATTTTATGGAATTAGTAAATATATCAAGATATTTAGAGGGTGCTTCTAATGTAGGTAGGTCTAATATAAATACAGTATGAATGTCTCAAGAAGCATGAAGAAAACTTAATGAAAATATAAGATTTTTTGATAACAATAAGGATAATCTACCAAAAGATTTACTAGAATCGAGAGATGCTTATAATATTAAAATAAATTTACTATTGTCAGATAATATTTATACTGAAATGGATATTATGAAAAGACTAATGTCTGATAATGCATTATGAGATACTGCAAGGTCAATATATAATTTTTTTAAAAAGAATCCATCAAATAGTTCTTTTTCTAGAGCAGATGAAAATTTAAACTCAATATGAAGCAAAGTCTCTACTAGAGAAAATCAATGGATACAATACAAAGATATGATGGAGATCGGTTTAAAGTCAAACAATGAGAGTTTAAGATGACTTTTAACAGGCATGAAAGAAATGGATAGTCTTATAAATAAATGAGTAGACTCTTTAACTGAAACTGAGATGTCATATCTTATAAAACATTTGGATTCTGTTAAGATGTTGATTAAAACATCAAAACTTCCATGAAAATGAAAAGTTGATAGCATAAATATATCAAGACAAAATTTAGAATGAAGTATATCTCAGATTAAAGATATATTAAATATAAATGATAGTAATCAAACTATATGAAATAGGATAGCTAAAATGTATCTTTGACCAGTATGACATAAAAGTTTAGATAGTGCTTTAGATTATATGAATAAAAATCTAGATTCAGCTAATAAAAGAGGACTTGAATTGTATGAAAAAGCAAGTCAATGATGACTTAGTTTTGAAAAATGAGATATGGTTAGAGGTTTTTCAAGTAATGATTTTGATAGTATGTTAAGGCACTGACAATTATCTCCAGATCATTTAGTATGAAAAGGTGCTAATTGAGCAGATAGAACTCCTTATGATTTGGATTCTATCAGGCTTTGAGAAGAAGATATTACTTGAGATATGTTTTATGATTTACATTATTTTACAAAGGATGATCCTTATAGTCATAGAACTTGATTACAGCGTTATTGAGATGTAAAATCTGTTACTAGAAATGATTTATTGGAAAGTTTCACTATGGATAGTCAAAGTAGTACAAGGGCAGATTTTAGATTTAAAAACTTAAGGGAATCTTATACCTGACAAGTTAGTTTTTACAATCAAAATTGAATAAGAACCTGAGTAGCCCCAACTGAAGTGAGTTATTATATAGCTCCTGATGACCCTAGTGTATTGGAAAATATGAAAAGAAGTCTTAGTGAAAGGTGAATTTATACACCTATAGTAGATAGACAAGGTAATCCAGTTTTTTCTCCAGAAGAATATTCTAGACTGAGAAATGAAATGTGACTTGAGAATAATTTGCCAGAAACAAATTAATTTATCTATGTTATTTGGCTACAATATATAAAATTATTTTCAATTTAAAAAATTATATTATCAATTTTATTATTTGATTTTTAATTATGTTTACTTAATATTTCATATAG
>CAZACQ010000037.1:0-2415 GCA_964483725.1 uncultured Candidatus Peribacteria bacterium
AATGTAGCAGTTGCTGCAGGTGTTCATTACTCGTGTACTTCTCTGGATGTATATATAGATCAAAATTAAATTGATGGTCGAGGCCACCTATAAGTTCGCCCTCCCCAGGGACGAGCTCGAGCATCTCCTCAACGCTTCCCATACCGAACGCCTCATAGACCCTCCGGGCCATTGGCTCAAACGCCTTTCTCTTTAGCTGATCATCTCTGTGAGAGAACGGGTATGTATGCCCCAACACCCATCCAAGCTCTTCTTTTTCCATCCCCTTTAACCCGTAGTCATCAAAATGGTTAACCAGATCATCCTGTATGTAGCTATCAATATAAATGCCTTTCGGATGGAAAATATCAGGTACTAATTCCCTGGTATTTTCCTCTATCATTTCTGCGTGTCTATAGTATTCCTCATAAGAGGTCCGAGGATTGATACTATCTGTATCTTGCCCCCGCTTTTTCAATTCAGTCTCTACTTCCTCTAACCTGCTTCGATATGCCGGTCCAATACCAAGCCAGTCATTCTCTTGTATCGCCTGGACCTGTTCACTTAAGTGGGAATACTCATCCATCAGCATAAATAATGGCTGGTTTTCAATATTCTCTGTAAACGCGCTACCCCTGTAACCTTTCGAAACTGCTCCCTCTTTCCAGTCCTTAAGAGTCCCCCTAAACTTGGAGTGCCAATCGCTCTGCAGCTCCTCAACGTGGATGATACGAGAGCCGTCCATGTCTTTGCCTTTCCAATACCTGGAGTGCATAATCGTTGACTCATGAACATCATAATGAGTACCCACTCCCAATAATTCCACATCGGGAGTAGTCATTACTAATTCTGTGTACTGCTGTTTCTCCTGAGCTGTCTCAAGGGCGTGTATCTCATACTGAGGCGGCTCTATATTGTACACCTGCTCGGCTTTGCGCTCAGCGAAGCTCTCTATCTCCGCCATGTCAATCTTTTCTCCAGAGGCCATGGCCATGGCAATCTCATTGCGGACAAACTCTTGCTTGGTCGCTTCCTTTGCCAGCAAGTTCGTCTGCTTGATGGTTGGGTCACCATGATAGAACTCTTGTATAATAAGTTGATTGTTATGGAAGAACTTTCTCAGCTCGTCTTTCGTTACTTTTTTCTTTCCCTCTAAAAACTCATCAGCACCGATGAAGCGCAACTCCTCAGCCTTCACCCCTTTCTGCTTCTTTAGCAGGTTAAGGAACTGCTCCCCGGTCCCCTTCTCCATTGGAAGCTGTTCTATTGCCGCCGGTATTATGCTTCTGATTGTGTTTCTGGTGTAGAGGTGGTCTGGGCTTTCTGTGAATCCTTGCTCTTTTGCCCTTTCCTCAAAGCGGGAATAATTCTCCTCAACTGATCTCCTGAGAAGGTTATTGTAGTTTTCAAAGACTTCGCCTTTTCCGGCGTCAGAGATCCTCTGTATGTAATTTTCACCGTTATTTGCCTCCGCCCAATTATTTTCGACAAGGCCTCCATCTATCTGGGCCTTATATATATCGACGTTCCCTATATCTGATTCTAGCACCCCATCTTGCTGGATGTAAAGTGCCAGGTCGTTTATTATGTCATCTATAGAAGCATCGGAGAAGTTGAGGATACGCACTCCCTCCGGAGCTCCTATCAGCGCTACACCGTCTCCCCACGTGTCGAATACGTGCTGACTTATTACCTCAGCCTCCCCCTTGGTAAGCACCCTGTCGAGCTCGAATATAGCCCCAGTCTGCTGCTCCTCTACCTGCGCCTCCGGAATCGTGTTGAACCCTACAGCGTCCTGCTCGAAAAGGTATCCCAGGAGAGAAGAGAAGGCCTCTATATTCGCCTCTACATCCGCTCCCCACTCTACATCAAGTTGTATTTGGAAAGACGGGTTGACTACACCCTCCCAGTACCCTGGAGCCTCAACCACTTCCCACTTGCCTGGTAGTCCGAAGGCCTCCAATAAACTGTTTCTCTGCTCCCCTTCTCGGCCTTGATAGATATACGGGGCCATTATGCTGCTAAATAGGCTGCTCTGCATATCATACGGCAGCCTCGCCATCGTGCTCTCCGATCCTGGAGTGACCTCTACCGAGATCTCCGCCTGCTGTGCGTAGAAATCCTGCTCTACCAGCTGGTTGTAGGTAATAGATCTGTCAAGATTTATATGCTGTGTCCCCTCTTTGGTGTCGGCCATCATAGATGCAAGTTTCTCACTCACCGGCATCGAGATGTCTATGCCAAGGTCTCGTCTCTCCTGGAGGAGATCCTGCAATACCACATCAGGATCTTCCTGTAAAAACCCCTTCCCTGTTGTCGGAAGTCCATGCTTGTCCATAATACTGTCGTATCTGGTCAACGCTGCAGTAAACGATTCCTCTGAGCCGAGTTGTATGCCCATACTCCGGTACAGCTCTTTCTCGTAGTTCCATAATA
>CAZACQ010000038.1:0-2304 GCA_964483725.1 uncultured Candidatus Peribacteria bacterium
TGCCGTGATACATCCACCCCATCACCACGTCGGGACGGAGTTCTCGTATGACCTTTCGCAGCTTCGGTATCCAGACGGGAGAAACGCTTCGCCGAACGCCGCCGGTATAAATCGGAACACCTGTCTTCCGGATTTCTTCCGCCATCACCCCCGGTTCCTTGAGTGAAAAAACGGCGGACTCGTCCGGAAACACGGACGCCAGGTTCGCCAACTGTCGCTCGGCACCGCCCTGGCTCAGCCCCGTAATGATATGGAGGACCTTCATCCGCTCACTGAGCCCCTTCAAAAATCACCCGCCCAAACCGCAGGTCCTCGTCCTTGGAGCCGAACGGCCCGGTTCCGGATTGCGGATAGTGCGTTAGCTCGCCAAAAACAACTCGGTCTCCAAGGTCATAAAGGTCCACGCGTACAAATTCGAATTCTTCCCCCAAAATCTCAGCGATTTCCATCATTTCATCTAGTCGCTCCGGCTTCTCCGGAGCAGTGGCCGGCCGGGGGTATACGTAGATCATATCCAGCATCTGCCAATCCGGTGTCATGAGTGCGCGTCGATGGCGACTTGTCCGCTCTAAATCGACTTGGACCGCCCTAACCCTTCCCCCGCAGACAAAAAACTTATAGTCGGTTGGAGGCACCCCGCCTTTGCCCAGCCATTCCTCTGCAAAGAAACGCGGTTTGAGATAACGATAGGCCCACTCCCGGCGATACCAGTAGTAATTGGTGTTGTGCCAACGATAAACGCTGGGCTGCACCTCTTCTATATCGCCCTCTGATTGGATTGGCAAATTAAATCCACAACCATGGGAGCCTTTGAGGATAAAAGGAAGCTCGATACCGCTCACCTCCACTTCACCGGGGTGGTTCCAGTTGCGGATTAGCTTGGATAAATACCGATCTCCCACGCGTGAACGAACGTAATCCCTCACCAGATACTTATCCGCAGTGTATGCCAAAAGGGCGTCACGGCGCTTGAGCTTGTAAGCAGTTACCCGCTCATTGAATGTCCGAGGGGATCTGAGCGCGGGCCAATACCTGTTTTTGTAAAAGAAGTGAGCTAGAACCATCACGTATGCCGGAATTAGCCACCCAAACCTCTCAAAAATGATTCTGCGCATATTAGATTGCAACCCCCACTACTCGATTTGGACCGCCAACTGCCGTTCGGCTCCGCCCCATAATGAGATGGAGCATCTTCACTCCGCCCCCTGTACGCTGTTTGCGTTTGCAGCGATGCCCTCGGGTACTAGAAGTCGCAGATACGCATCGACGGCGGCGTCCACTGTGAATGCCTGCGCCCTCTGTTCCACGTCTGGCCTGTCGGTTTCCTCCAGCGTCTCCTGCAGCGCATTCGCGAGCGCTTCCGCGTCACCAACCGGGACCAGGCGCCCCCAAGCACCCTCCTCCAGGATCTCGGCCGGACCGCTATCGCAATCCGTGGACACCACCGGCGTACCACAGGCCATCGCCTCCACCAGCACGTTTCCGAAACCTTCCCAACGTGACGACAACGCAAATACATCGGCTCGCGCCACATGCGCATATGGATTCGCGACGAATCCGGGCATCGAGACATACTCCGTGAGCGCGAGCCGCCCGACCTCCGCCTCCAGTACCGGCCGCAACTCCCCTTCACCGAGGATGATCAAGCGCGCGTCCATAGTTTCCCGGAGCCGAGCGAAGGCACGGATCAACGACAAGAAGTCCTTTTGCTGGGTGAGCCGTCCCATCCCCATCACCACCGGAACGGATCGGTTATTCAACCAGGGATGCTCCACCGGTTCCCGACGTAGCTCCACAATTTCCGGCGTTGTGACCGGATTATGGATCACCGACACCACGGCGCGATCCAGGTTGGCAATTTGCGCGAGATCGTCCGCGACACCCGAGGACACAGCCACCACCGAGTCCGCGCGGGGATACAAGGCACGCCTCAGGCGCCGAACCAGTGCCCCCTTACGACTAGGGCGCCCACCGTTCGAGCTACTGAGGTGAGCATGCTCACTCACCACCAGGCGACACCCCACCCCAGACAGCGCCTTGGCCACTAGCGCTGCGATGTTTGTGTGCCCCATCGCCGATAGGAGCGCATCGGGCCGATTGTTGCGCAGGTATCGTATAAGCCCCGGTATACTTGCCAAGACCCGCCTGGCACGAAGGTTAACAACATTCACGCCGTCCGCCACCTCGGAGAGAAAAGGCCCATCCGCGTGCACGACCACCAGATCCACTTGATACCCGCGTGAAGCAAACTCGTTTGCCAGCGTAACCATCACACGCTCGGCTCCGCCACCCCGAAGTGACGGC
>CAZACQ010000039.1:0-1988 GCA_964483725.1 uncultured Candidatus Peribacteria bacterium
TATAATCTTGATTTGTCTCATACATCAAAGATGTTTTTTGATATTCCAAAGGTCTATGTGGATTTAGTTTGAAAACACTACCATCCAATGGTGATGTGATTTGTACAAAATCTTGTGATTGCATTTGTATATTTTCTGCAACTGGTTTGAATTCTTCATCTTCCAATAAATATACTAATTCATTGAATATACTACCAGCTCATGTGGCTCACCTTACTCATTGCATTACTTCTCAGCTTTTGTTTCCCACCCATACTCAGATCAAATAATTTTCTGTGAATCATAATATATGATTGTCTACAAAATTTCTAGATGTTCAAGTTTTTTTGAAAACAAATCTATCTGGAAAATCTGTACTTGAATAAAGTGGGAAACTTCTAAGTTTGTAATATCTATTTGATAAAATATGTACTATATCATCTATGTAGTTTTTTTCTATAATATTTTCGCAATATTTTTCTTCTCATTTTATAATATTGAAGTCGCACAATTGCCCATCATTTGCAAATATTGTATAAGCTCTAAGAAGTTCATACAAACTCATATCTCCTGCTCATAATCATAAAGCTAATCAATAGTATTCTGCACTACGAGTCAAAGAGCTAATTCATAAACTTTGTAAAAATCAAAGTAAATTTTCTGCTCAAATTTTATTTGTCATTCTAATAGCTGGGACATTCAAGCTTTGGGCTAAACTTTCTGCTATACTCACTTCTCATTTGAAATCCAAATCAAAATTTTGTGGTTCATAAGAAAATCATAAGTTTGTTTTGTACAAAACTGGCAAATCTTGTATACTATCAAATGGAGTATATCAATGATTTTTGAATCATAAAAGATAGGTGAATGGTTTGATAGTAGATCATACCTGTCTTTGTGCCAATACTGAGTTTACTTGTCATCTTTCTCCATAGTAGTCAGTACCACCTATCATTACTTTGATATCATTATTGTCTCTTTCTACAATCAAAATACCATAATCTCATACATTTTTCCATGCTAAATCTTGTATATTTCTATCTCATATTTCTTGGGCTTTTTGTGTAAGATAATAATCAATAGTAGTTTGTTCACTTCAACTTGAGATTTTAGCTTGGTTTTGTGCAAGTGGCATCATTCATATTCTAGTATTTCATTTTGAAATTTCTCTTTTGTTATCCAAGAAATCTTGAATATAAGGCAGGTTATTGCTATCAAAGTTTCTAAACTCTAAGTTTTCATTTTTTACAAAAATATAGTCTTGCTCAGATAAAATTCAATTTTCATAAAAATATTTGCTTAATAATTCATATCTTTTTTGAAAGTTTAGATTGTGTCTGATAGGGTCAAACCTATTTGCATTTTTGGGTATAGTAAGCAAAGCTATTTGTTGAGCTTTGGTAAGATTATTCACTGACCTACCAAAATAAAACTGTGCAGCAGATTCAAAACCAAAATTCATATAACCAAAATTGATACTATTCATATATTTCTCTAGTATTTCTTCTTTTTGATATTGTCTATTCAAACTTACAGCAAGCAGAAACTCTTTAAATTTTTTTCTAAATGTTCTAGGCTCATTTAATCGCTTTGTATTTCTAATCAATTGTGAACTGATAGTAGATCATCATTGCCTTATTGATAAATTTTTGATATTTTGGTAACTAGCTCTTATCAATGCTAATTCATCAATTCAGTTGTTGTTCCAAAATCTTTTGTCTTCCAAAACAACCGTAGCATCTATCAAAAACTCAGGAAATTCATCTAGCTCTTTGTATGTATGTCTATATCTATCTTGGGATATACTTTTTCATATCAAAACTCAGTTTTGGTCGTAGACTTTGGTAGATTCTGGTAAGTTTGGAATTTGTACTTGTATGAAACTGGGTATGATATAAAATATTATCAGATAAGCTATTATAGGACTAGCTAGTATGCTTAAAATTATTATTTTCTTCTTGCTCATTGTTGATTGTAGTTTTTAAAATTTGTTTGTTTATATAAAAATA
>CAZACQ010000040.1:0-1985 GCA_964483725.1 uncultured Candidatus Peribacteria bacterium
GTTAACATTTAAATACCTACAGTTTATAAATCATAAAAGGTTATTTAAAAACGGGGTGTTTTTAATGGTTAAAGAGTTAAAGATTGAAAATGTTGTTGCTTCTGCTACCTTGAATTCTAAAATCCAATTAAATCAGGTTGTTGCACGCTTGCCAGGTACCGAATATGAACCAGAGCAATTTCCGGGTCTCGTGTACAGGATGGAAGATCCAAAAGCTGCTGCCCTGATATTCAATTCTGGTAAAATAGTGTGTACAGGAGCAAAGTCTGCGGAACAGGCAAAGGTTGCTATTGACAAGGTGTTAGAAGGCGTGAAAGAAACAGGAATCGATGTTTCTGAAGTTAATGAAGTTACTATACAGAATATAGTTGCCTCAGCCCAGTTAGATAGTACATTGAAGCTTAATGAGATAGCTTTTACGATGAGGAATACCGAATATGAACCAGAGCAATTTCCGGGCCTCGTGTATCGAATAGAGGATCCAAAGTCTGCGTTCCTACTTTTTGGTTCCGGTAAGATTGTCTGTACAGGTGGAAGATCTATAGAAGACGTGAAAGCTGCAGTCAAGAAGCTTGAAGAGAAACTGGCTGAGATTGGAGCTCTCTAGATTTCTTTCATAAATTTTTTCAAATTTTTATTTTTTTACTTTTATTATTTTTCCAACTGAGTTGAAATATTAAAGATTTAACATTTTTGATTATATTATGATTGAAAGGTTAGAAAAATTTTTTCGGAAGTTCTATGAAGATGATCTTCTTAAAGCCGTAAGGGAGGATAAAGGCTATATATTGGTAGATTATAACAAGCTTGATAGGTTCGATTATGAGCTTATCGAGGAGCTTTATGAGAATCCCAGCAATTTCTTCGATCAATGTGATGCAGCGATAGGCGAGATAGACCTTGGTACCGATAAGGAGGTGAGGATTAACGTCAGGATAGAAAATATTCCTGATGATAGGATGGTACGTATCAAGGATTTAAGGAGCAAACATCTGGGCCAGTTCGTTAAGATAGAGGGGACCGTGAGGCGAGCTTCTGAGGTGAAGCCCGAAATAGAGGTTGCCATTTTTGAATGCCCTGATTGTGGTGATACACAAGATATACCACAACCAAGAAAAAAAATGACTTATCCTTCTTCTTGTGATTGCGGTAGGAAGCGTGGTTTTGAACAGGTAAACAGGAGGCTCACCGATGCTAGGTGGGTTTTTATGGAAGACCTTTTCGAAAAGGTTGCTGGCCAGAGGCCGGGCGAGATAACAATATATCTTACAGACGATTTGACAACGCCTGAGATGCAGCGAAGGACGGACCCAGGGTCCAGGTTGGAGATAACTGGTGAGATAAAAGAGATAGCTAAAAGGGTTAATGGTAAGAAATCACGCCAGTTGGATATTTATATGAAGGCTAACTGGACCAACCCGAAGGAGGTTGAATACGAGGAGCTAGAGATTACGGAAGAGGAGGAAGAGGAGATAAAAAAGCTGGCTAATGACGATAAGATTTATAAAAAATTGAGACAATCATTAGCTCCCTCAATGTACGGTTTAAAAGAGGAAAAAGAATCCCTGATATTACAGCTTTTTGGTGGTGTGCCGCGCAGGTTGCCGGACGGTACCAAAATAAGAGGCGATATACATGTACTGTTTGTGGGTGACCCCAGTGCAGGTAAAACACAGCTATTGAAGTTGACAGCTAATATAGTGCCACGTGGACGCTATGTCTCTGGTAAGGGAGCTTCCGCTGCTGGTCTAACCGCTACTGTGGTTAGGGACGAAGAGTTCATGGGCGGTTGGGTTCTTGAGGCTGGTGCTTTGGTTCTATCTAATAAAGGTGCTCTAGCTATTGACGAGTTTGATAAGATGTCAAAGGAAGACCAGGTTAACCTACACGAAGCGATGTCGACACAGACCGTTTCAATATCTAAAGCTACTATACAAACGACATTGCCCGCGCAGACCAGCGTTATTGGTGGTGCCAACCCTAAA
>CAZACQ010000041.1:0-1905 GCA_964483725.1 uncultured Candidatus Peribacteria bacterium
CAGGTTTAGCGGGAGCCGTCGGTTTTTCCGGCTTCGTGGACGTGGAGCCATAAGGTGAAGTGGTCCAATGACAGCGGACACCCCAGTTAAGCCACACTAGATGGGTAACTGGAGGTGAATGTGAGCAAGCAGAGACGAGCGCGATACAGCCGGGAGTTCAAGGCCAACGCGATTGCGATGGTCGAGAGCCAGGACTATGGCTGTACGGAGGCGGCTCGGCGTCTCGGGATCAACCGGAGCATGCTGTCCCGGTGGCAGCGCGAGGCGCGGCGCAAGGCGGCCGGCGAAGCCGTTACTGAGCCGGCCTCGAACGGTCAGGAACAGGAGTTGCGGCGGCTGCGCGAGGAGAATCGGCGGCTTCGGGAAGAGCGGGCCATCCTAAAAAAGGCGGCGGCCTTCTTCGCCAACGAGTCGGACTGAGATATCGGTTCATCGAGGCGGAGAAGGCGAACCATGCGGTGACCCTGCTGTGTCGGACGCTGCGGGTCTCCCGGAGTGGGTTTTACTCATGGCGCCAGCGCGGGGACGCGGCCGATCCGGTGCAGGCCGAGCTGCTGTGGCATGTGCGTTCGGTGGACCAGCACTTACGCCACCGGGCGGGGAGCCGCCGGATGGCATATGAGCTGCGCCAACGGGACTTTGCCGTGGGACGGCACCGGGCTCGGAGCCTGATGCGGGAAGCCGGTCTCGAGTGTCAGCAGCGCCGGCGGCGGTGGGTCTCGACGACGGACAGTCAGCACCGTCTGCCGGTGGCCCCGAACGTCCTGCGGCGCCAGTTCCGGGCTGAAGGGCCCAACGAGATCTGGGTGGCCGATATCACGGCGCTGTGGACCTTCGAGGGCTGGGTCTATCTGGCGGCGATCCTGGACCTGTATGACCACCAGGTCATTGGTTATGCCCTGGCCGACAGCATGCCGGTGGAGCTGACCCTGGAGGCGCTGGAGATGGCGGTCCGGCACCGCCGACCGGCGCCCGGGCTCATCCATCACTCGGATCAAGGCAGCCAGTATGCGGCCACGGCCTACCAGCGGCGCATAGGTGCGCTGGGCTTCATGCCTTCCATGAGCCGCAAGGGCAACTGCTGGGACAACGCGGTGATGGAGCGCTTCTTCGGCGCACTGAAAAGCGAGTGGACCGACGCCCGGACCTACCGTACCCGCGAGGCCGCCCGACTGGATGTCGTGGAGTACATCGAAATGCAGTACAACAGCGTCCGACCCCACACGGCCCTGGGCCAACTCACCCCGCGGGAGTGGGCGAAGGCTGTTGCTTAGAATGGGTGTCCGTTCTCACTTGACCAGAATAAGGAGGCCCTCCGCATGGACGTAGTGAAGTACATCGGGATGCTGGCGGTACTGATGCTGCTGCTTGGTCTGGCCACCGCTACCGGGGCGGAGCTCTTCTTCTGGCTCGCGGTGGTCGGCGGTATAGGCGCATCGCTCTGGGCGATCAAGCAGAGCGGGCTGTGACGCGCGCGCTCAGCTGATTCGCCTCCGGCACGGAGGTGTCGGAGCGCAGGTAGTACCGCTTGCCCATCCGGGTGCCGGGGATTTTACCTTCGCGGATCCAACGCCAGACAGTGGTCTTGGCGGGCCGAGAACCTTGGGAGAAGTTGTTCTCGATCCATTCGTCAACGGTTTGCATGGTCATAGCAGGTCCTGAATGCTCTTCGGTGGTTCGCGCAGGGTTTTCAGCTGCCCGGCTTTGACGAGTCGTCGACGGTATTCCTGGGCTTCGCGCAAAGCACGTAGGGCTTCGTCCTGATCGTAGTGGTACGATCGCCAGATCAATTCCTGTTGGTAGCACAGGCGAACACACCAGTTCTTGGGGTCATGTTCGTCGTACAGGCTTAGGGAAACGCTGATCAATGGGCCTGCATCCGGCTCCGTGCCCCGCCGAAGCGTT
>CAZACQ010000042.1:0-1826 GCA_964483725.1 uncultured Candidatus Peribacteria bacterium
TAATTTGCTCATAAATAATATGTTATATAAAATTCCGGATTAGAAAAAGCTAGGGAATTGCACATATCTAAAATATCGATGAGTAAAAAACCCGATGCTGCGGAATATAACACATACGTACAGGAACAGGTAATGTTAGTGTACTAACATTCCGCGGGCTAACATCGTAAACCATCATGTGCGGCTTATCGCCCAGAGGAAACTGCCTACCGATGCCTTCGCCGCATGCTCAATCACAATTGACTCATCATCAAGCTGAAGGGTGATTTTTGCAAAAACCAGTCCTTTTTTCGCGTAGGCATCCTGAATATTTGCTCGTTCAATCACCTTAACTTCGGTTTTTGAAACCGGATTAACTGCTATCAGGTACACATACCGGCCGGTAACGGCAGCCAGCCACCGCCTCCCCTGATACACGCCTGAGGTAATTCCGTACAGCCGTTCATCCATGCCCAGGATATTCGGAAGCGCCCGAATCTCGAGACGGTAGCTGTACAGATGCGATACCCCTAAATCTTTCAATACATCTTTGATTTCATCCTTCGTCATGTTCTGCTCCGTTAAACTTCGCTGTCGCCTCGTGACTTCTTACTTGCATTGATCTATTAAATTATATTATCATATAGATAGCAGTTATGAAACGAGCAATTATAATAGGCGGCGGGGTCGGTCCCATGGCAGGGACAGACCTCCACAGACATATCATTTTCAACACGAAAACTGACGGTACTGATCAGGATCATATCGACGTGATTCACCTGTCCTACGCTTCAGTCATAGCAGACAGGACGGCTTATCTGCTGGGAAACACTGAAGTGAATCCCGGACTGCCGATGGCAAAACTCGTTGAGCAGGGGTACCGGATAGCTGAATTCCGACATCAGGAGGCTGTTGCCGGAATTCCCTGCAACACCTTTCATGCCCCGGAAATTTTCACCCCCTATACTGAACACTTGAATCAGCACTGTCCGAAACTGCACCTATCCCATATGCTGGATGAAACTCTGCAGTATCTGCATGAAGTAACCCCTGGACTGAAACGGGTCGGACTGTTTTCCACAACAGGCACCCGGAGAAGCCGGATCTGGCACAATGTGCTGGAACAGGCGGGAATTGAGACCATTGAATTGCCTGAGGAACTGCAGCAGCGGCTTCATGAGGATATATATCATCCGAAATGGGGTATTAAAGCATTGAGCAAGGTAGCTGAACGGGTCCGTTTGGATTTTGACGGTTTCTGCCAGATGCTACTGGAGCAGGAGGTAGAAGCAATAATTCTCGGATGCACCGAACTGCCGCTGATATTCCCGGAGAATATTTTTCTGGGAGTTCCGCTCATTGATCCCATGGCGGCGCTTGCCCGAGGTCTGATCCGTACAGCCAGCCCCGACCAGCTGCTTCCGCTTTCAGAACTGACCTGACTCAGGACTCACGGCCAGGTCCTTCACACCCTCAAGGATAAGCGTAGGGGAATAGGGATATGTGCTAACAGTTTCCCGGTCGGATACCCCAGAGAGCACCAGCACCGTATCAATTTCACTTTCAATCCCCGCAATAATATCAGTATCCATCCGGTCCCCGATAATAACCGTATCTTCCCGTTTTGCATCAAGCCGCTTCAGGGCATGACGCATCATCAGGGGATTGGGTTTGCCCACAAAATACGGTTCCCGCTGGGTGGCCAAGGAAATCGGGGCAATGAGCGCCCCGGTTGCCGGCATAATCCCCCCTTCAATCGGTCCGGTAAGATCCGGATTTGTGCCGATAAGCTTTGCACCGTTTTTCACCAGATTTACCGCATGGGTGACCGTATCAAGATTGTAGTT
>CAZACQ010000043.1:0-1793 GCA_964483725.1 uncultured Candidatus Peribacteria bacterium
GCACGGGCGGGCTTCAGGACACGCACAGCGGCCGCACCGACAACCCGCACGCCGTTACCGCCGCGCAGGCTGGTGCAGACCCAGAAGGAAGCGCAGACGCCGCCGAGAGTGCGGCCAAAAGCTACACCGATGACCACGAAGCCAAGACTGACGGCATCCACGGCATCCCCGAGGGTGAGCGGGCGGTGCATACCGCAGACCTCGGCCCCGCACCCAGCGAGGTGCCGACGAATCAGCAGTTGGTTGACGGGGTCGAGCGGGATAGTGCCTCGGTTATCGGGGCGGCGCGATTCTCGTGGGAGATTGAGGGAGATAGCGACCAGAGATTCCTTTTATTGATCCGGCACGAAGGACCGGAAGAAAAGTTCATTGGAACGATCTTTGGTGCCGGAAGCAGCGGCGCAGGGTCGGGACGTATGGCTGGCATGGATGTACTGGTTTCGACAGACAGTCTGAATAGAACAACGGGCACGTTACACGGGAATGGTGCGTTCTCCAGCGAGTTCCCTAGGCTAGTCACTCTCGACTACGATGGGGAAACGTGGGTTGCTCTGGATATAAGGGACGAAGGTTCGCCCAACCCGCTCAATAACTTCTATTTCAATGGCTCATTTTCTGGACCTACACCAAAGACAGTTAGTGAATCGGAAGTTAGCAACGTCAGCACGCATGTAAACTCAGGGGTCGGCCCAGGCCTCGTAGGAGCCTTCGGTCGCCCCGGCGACATCGTCGAATCCGGCACCAACGCCAATGGCTCTTATGTGAGATGGGAGAATGGGGAGCAGGTGGCTTGGCAAATGAGCCCCGTCTTTGAGGGTGCTGGGGCTGGATCGAATGACATTTTCAGCAATGAAGATTACCCGGCAGAGTTCACAGAAGTTTTTTCCAAGTTGCCGGGAGGCCTTAACAGGCTTGACGGCCCCCACGATTTTGATGTCGGCACATGGCCTTTTGATCTGGACCCAAACCGGGCACCAGACACCGGAAATATCCGGGCTCGTAATGTGGGAAAAACATCGGATTTACAGGCCAGCTTGACAACATGGGGGCGCTGGAAATGAAGCTGATACTTAGCGCACAACGATCCGACACTGAAATCACCTACGCGGTGGACGGCGACAATTTCCTCATCAATGGCGAACCTATCGACCTCTCCGGCGACTGGGTGAAACTGGAGCCTGACGACGAGGACTCAAGCCTGGAACCGACAGGCTTCCTTAAATCCGGTGAACGTGACCCGGACACAGGGGAAATCACCCTGACTGTCCGTGCGCCGCACAATGCCGGTGCCCCGGAATCTGAGCGGTTCCCTGAGCCGATTGAGCTTGCAGACGGTGAGAGCGTGACGTTCCCGAGGGAGGTAGCCGATGCGTAAAGTAACCGTACAAGAACAGGTCGAGCGCGATAAGCAAGCCCTGATGAATCGCATTGCCCGCACACGATACGAACACGAAACGGGCGGCACGACGGTTGACGGAATGCAGGTTGCGACGGATCGCCAATCGCAGGCGCTGATTAGTGGTGCCTTTGGTTTCGCCAAGGACGACCAAGAGACGGGCGAAGAGTTCAACCTGAAGTGGAAGGCCAAGAATGGCTGGGTGAATCTCGATGCCGACCAAGTAATCGCCATGGGACGGTCCGTCCGCCAACACATCCAGGCTTGCTTTGACCGCGAAGCGGAGTTGATCCAAGCCGTGGAGGACGGCACCTTTACCGAGTCCATGCTTTCCGAGGGCTGGCCGGAATGATGCGCCAAGTCCACAGGCTCATTGAACTGACCGCCGCGCCGACGA
>CAZACQ010000044.1:0-1567 GCA_964483725.1 uncultured Candidatus Peribacteria bacterium
CACCATTTGCATCAGCATTAAAATCCATTCACTGCAATCAATTCTTACTATGATAGTCACAAGATGGACATATAATATAGTCTATATCATTTTTGCTATCGGAATTTCTCAACTGCAAAAGCAAATTGAAATAAAAAGTCAAAGATTTATAAAATTTTGCATCTTTATCCAAAATTTGTTGATTTATATCTCCATTTAAATCTATATCTGCAAACAATTTTTTTAATCAAGAAGTAATATCTATTTCTTCTACTTCCATTTTTTTGGTATTAAACTTCAATCTATTGTTTGAACTATTAATAGAAAATTTAGTCTTGCTTACTTTTTTCTTCTTGTCTGGTACAATTTCATAATCAAAGACAAATTTGTTTCCATCAAAACTAATGGCTACATTTTCAAAAAATTTCTTTTGTTTTTCTTTGGTAGCAGAATTTGAGATATAAACATTTTTTCTAAATCAACAGCAAGGACAAGTAGTAGAAGTATAATTTGCTCTAGTATAAAACATTATTCAAGATTGCTTATATTTTGCTATATCTTGATAATCGTTGACTTTGGGCACCAACTGCCAAGCATTTAGATAAGCACCTATTTCATCAAGTTCTTTGTCTTTGTAAGTTAGATAATTTAATTTTTTTGCCAAAGCAAGTTCTAACTTTTGATAAACTTGTTTTTCTATTTTTTGTCTTCATCTCTTGAATCACATATTCAAATCTTCAAAAACTATAATAGCATTGTATTTTATTATCAAATCAGCCAACTTGTTGACTACTTGAGAGATATAACCATTTTTTAATTCTTTGATATTTTCTATTTCTCACCAACTAACCCTTGCATCTTTCCTTGATTTTTCTATAGCTTCCAATTTTTCCAAATAATCAACTCAATTTACTTTATTTAATGTATCTACTTCAATAATATTTCAATTTCTATCAATTACAGAATAATATGCCAAATGCTTTTCTCATCTATCTATTCAAATAATTTTGATATCCTTATTTTTATTTAGGTATTCATTTATCATTTGATTGAATTGATATTTGTCTCATTTATTTGCATTCAATGTAGTGGAAATATGGAAAAGTATTTTGTCTTGAGAATATCTTTTGTGTTGTATTACTTCTTTACCAGATTTATCAAGCACTTTGTTCAAATCATCAGTTTTGTCTCTAAAAAACACTTCTGCACCACCAGAAAGTTTGATAGTTAAGTTTTCTAAATTTTTTGGATCAAATAAAAGTTTAAAATATTTGGTATGAATATTTTCTTTACTTCAAGCTTTTTTACCAGGGGCAAAATCTTTATTGTATATTTGGAAAAGATATAATTCTCAAGATTGCACTTTTTCATCAATAAAGTTTGAACCAATTTTGCTAAAATTTAGAGAATACATTTTTTCTTCAATGTCTTGATAAAATGTAGCTAAATCATCATATTCCCTTGATTTTATATCAGACAAATCATACATATCACCATACAAAAACAATAATCAATTTTTATAATAATTAATAAGTTTTTTTAATTTTTTAGGATCAAATTTTTCTCATTGTTCTTTGCTTGCTTGAAA
>CAZACQ010000045.1:0-1559 GCA_964483725.1 uncultured Candidatus Peribacteria bacterium
TATCAGCGCCTAGACCCTCGTCAGCACACATCTACCATCACCCGGCGCGTCTCCGGGTTTTCCGGGGCCCAATGCTCCACAACGGCTCCCGTACGTATGTGTGTCCTTTTGGTCGCAGCAGGTCGCTACCCTAGTCGGCTTATAGTGGCTCCACATAGCGCCCATAACGGCGCATTTACACGTTTACGCTCCCGCCTGCCCCCAATGCTCCCCGGTGCGACCCGGATCACATTGAGGTACACCGCCGCCCCTACGACACTCGTCGTATGACGGCGACGCCAGCATCACTACTGGCGTGGACGGCCCACGTGTGTGGCACACGTTGCGCGGTTTCCCGCACCCCGTGGAGAGGACTGGATACCTCTTTTCGCCCCGGGCAGGGTTACGCGACGCGGCATTTCCTCCGCGCGCCCGTGTCCCGGTCGCCCAACATCGGTACATCGATGTCATGGATGGGATAGACCCCGGGGGTTACTCCGGCCCGCAGGCCGGGATTAGTCCCGGGGGCCTCCCTCGCACCCGAAGAGCGGAATTACCCGCACCGGGCGCTAAGTAGCACTCGCCCTCGGTTGGCGACCGAGGGAGTGGGGATTGGCAGTCCCCGGGGGCCATACGGCCCGTGGCGTATGTGTGGCGTAGCTGGCGTGTTGAGGTTGGCGGCCTCCTCCACCGCTCCCTCTGGGAGCCGCCGAGGAGACCGCCAACGCTCTGCCAGCCGCGCGATGCCTTGCCAATATCGCGGTCGCCCACCGAGTCCCGGTGGCCGACTCTGGCTGCGGCGGATGCGCAGCCTCCGTGTACGTGGTGTTGCCGGACAAAAAGAACCCACCAACCGTCGTACATAGGAACATTAACTGCATGATGATGCCGCCGTGCTATATTGTTTTTGCATCAGCCAGTTAACCTACCCGAATCCAAGCATCGGTGAATTACAATGTATAACTGTTTCCCGCTCCCGCTCGACAAGAAAGTCGTCCGTGCACCAACCGCCAAGACGCTCGATCAAATGCACAAGTCACTGTTACAGCGACAGTCACAGGCACAGTCGAAGTAACTGTTACTGTCACTGTTACTGGTACAGTAACTGTAACAGTGATACTCACAGTCACTGTGCCTCTGACGGTGACAACGGGGTGCGGCGGCCAGAGGTTACCGCTGAAGTGCAATGTACAATCCGCACGGAATAAAAAAACAGCAGCGGCGTATGTAATACTCGCGGCATCACCATTTGACCACCGGAGGGACGATGCGACATCTATATCCATCACAGGCTGAGGCCCAGCGTGCCATCCTGCGCTCCATCGCTCGGGGCTATCCGCTGTACACCACAGGTATGGTGCGCGCCGACAAGTGGGATCGGCTCGTCGGGAAGTTCCGGCGCGAGTACGAGGTCGATCTATCCCCCGCCGCCCGTCAATACCGCAAACGACGGGGCCGATGCGCCGCACTCCTGATCGGAGCGGAGCTGCCTCAGGATGATCGGGGGGAGATGATCCGCTGGGTACTGTTGGTAACGGAAGCCGGGACCGGCCCGGTGAAAGACGAGGAGACGTTGAGTG
>CAZACQ010000046.1:0-1539 GCA_964483725.1 uncultured Candidatus Peribacteria bacterium
ATGAGGGCGAGTCCCCCGACAACTACGCCGATGATCAACAAGCGCACCAAGCGTAACCGGTCGGAAGAAGCCGCCGCCAACGCCGCGACAAGATAGAACACCAACAGGAGCGCGCCGTACACTTGCAACACCCTCGGATGCCCCACCCAGAAAGCCGAGACCGCCGCCAACGCCAGCCACACTAAAGTAAATAACACCAACGATTGTGGCATCCGCAACCTGTTTGATCCCGCCATCACGAGTACCGCCGCGACAGCCACAAAGATTGCCGGGCCAACCAGAATCACCCACTGCCAAGGGTTGTTCAACGCCAGTTGCGCCGGCCAAAGAATAGCCGCAAGAACCAACGCAACCGAGATCATTGATTGATTTACACTTACACTTGATACTCTCGACGACATCTGAGTTATTTTTCAACCCCTCGAAACATACAGCAAAAGAATCCGGCAGATTCTATATGTGCGAGCCCGCTCATACGCTCCCTAACATCGAGCGTCCGGGCTCCCGCGGAACACACACAACAGATCTCCTTATCTACAACATGATCCAATCAACCAAAAATCCGGGCGACCGCGCCCCACCCGGACAGGCGCCGACCCTTGATCATGCCCTTCAGGACCCCCTTCCTAAAAATCCAGCGGTGTGCCCGGTTCATATACTCTTTGTGATTATTGTAGAATCTCAAGGAAGCTTTCGGATTCGGCTTGTAACTCATTCGCCCTTCTGCTACCGAATCAATCAATACGGTGGACTGACGGTTGAAACCCACCACCAACCCCGACTCCCAGACACGCATGGCCAAGTCCCAATCTTGATGCTTGTCCTGGCCCTCATCGAATCCACCAACAGACCAAAATGCTTCTTTTCTAATCAGAAAACCGGAGGTTCGAAAACTACCACCATCGCCAAATTGAAACTCCGGAACGCTTTCAATAAACAACAACCCCTCCGCATCATGCGACTGCCTCGTCGATGTCGCGGGGCCGTAGGACGTCGCTAAAAACGCAACCTCTGGATGGTCCGACAAGAGCGCAAGGCCTTTCGCTAAATGTTCTCGGCGCCACTTGTCATCGGAGTCGAGAAAACACAATACATCTCCCGTGCCTTTCCTTGCTCCTTCATTCCGCGCACATGCAGCACCATGCGATTCCAGTCGTTCCACATACTCGATTTCCTGACCGGCCTCTTTTTGCAAATCGGAGAGATCAGGCGCTTCACCGCCATCATTCACCAAGATAAGCTCATCACACTTAACAACCTGAGCGCCAACACTCGCTACTGCCTCCTTCAGGGTCGATAAACGATTTTTAAATGGAATGACGACACTAGTGCGCATATAAATCTACCAAAAGGGATCCCAATAAAAGAAGACGGGATGATCGAGATGCTCGCGACTTGACCACAAGACTGGATAGACGAAAACGGGGACAGATTTATTTTCTCACGCGCGTCGAGAGGGTGGTCGACCGGGGCGGCGGCGCGCAATGCGGCAGCCGATGATCTGCTCCACCTCATTCACGAAGCGCTGGTTGCCGGTGA